>JBBTGF010000096.1:0-4644 GCA_038041525.1 Elusimicrobiota bacterium
CATGCATCACTTGAATATGACGTGTTCCCTAAATTAGTCGCCGCACATGCGCTGACGGAGTGCGCGTTCCCGAACGGTTATTTCATCGACATCGGCACACCGCGCGATTATGAGCGCGCTCAGGCGGAACTACCCGGACGCGTCTCATTAAATTTATATACTTGAATCGTGGAGCAAGAAGAGTCAGCGCCATCCGACAAAGACACCTCGAACACTGCCGCTGTAGAAATACCGTTCAAAGAACTGTTATTGCGCATGGGGCGCCTGCAGCAGAAGGATAATGATATGGCCAAGTTGGCGGCAGCTATCGAGGAAGTCCCTGCCAAAGTCGCGGCGCAGCAGGCCCTTATCGACGGCTTAAAACACGAGATGGAAGACAGTAAGGCCAAGGGCAGGCAGTATCTTGTGGAGAAAAAATCAGTCGAGACCGAATTGGCCGCAGTCGAAGGTCAGATAAAGAAGCATGCGGGAGAATTGGGAGCCATCAAGACTAACGAGGCTTACAAGGCATTGCTCTCTGAGATAGATACGCTCAAGGTAAAACAGGATGCGATGGAGAGCCGCATCTTGGAGATCTTCGACCTTATCGAGGTTTGCAAAAAGACGGAGACTACGGCAGCGGCGACTTTTGAACAGAAGAAGAAAGTGGTAGAGCAGCAGATACGTCTCTGCGATGAAGAGAAGAAGCATCTTGAAGCGAAGCTGGCCGAAGAGCAAGCAGCGCGTGACGCTCTGGCTAAGGATGTCCCCGAGGAAGCCATGGAGCGTTATGCTAAGTTGCGTTCGCGTAAGGGTGGCGTGGCGTTGGCTCCCTTGCATGGGACGTCTTGCGGCGGCTGTCAGATGAGTTTGACGCCTGGATTCATCAATAATCTGCTTAAGATGAAAGATTTCGTCTACTGTGAACGCTGCCAGAGAATCATGTATATTCCGTAAGCGCGGTGTCCGGCACACGAAACTCCACCCACATGTCATCACCAGCCAGGCTTGTCATCTATATCGACGGCGCTTGCCGTTTTAATCCCGGTCCCGCTGGTATCGGCGTCGCCGTCTATGACGAACAAGGCACGCTCATCGCCGGGATATCCGAAGCTATCGGTGATGCGACCAATAACATCGCCGAGTGGAGCGCTTACGTCAGGGCGTTGCGCGAAGCCAAGAGGCTCGGCGCTAAGCGTCTCGACATCTACACCGATTCCCAGTTGTTGGCGCGTCAGGTTTCCGGTCAGTATAAGATCCGCAACCCGCATCTGCAGTCACTGGCTGCGCTGGCGATGGCCTTGCGTCCCGAGTTCGATAGGGTCACTGTGACTTCCATACCCAGGGAGCGCAACAAAGTCGCCGACAAACTCTCCAAAGAAGCTGTTTTTTAGTCTTGTCCTCTCGTGCTATCATGGTGTGTCCTGCGGTTGTACGCGCATCCCTTGACGGGAGAACCGCGGCTAGGGTCCGGAGAACCGCTCCTGGGGTGATCCCAGGGGAGGAAAGTCCGAACTCCGCAGAGCAAGGCACCGTCTAGAAGGCGGGGTTCCCGGGGGAGACTCCGGGGGCACGGAAAGTACCACAGAAACCATACCGCCCTGCCACCCGGACGAACGCCAAAGGCGTTCTTGAGTAGAGCCGTTTATGACGAGCGTCCAGGTGGCAGGGTAAGGGCGAAACCGTGAGGTAAGAGCTCACGCGTCTCGCGGGTGACCGCGGGATGGAGGAAAACCCTGCTTGGAGCAAGGCAGAGTGGGAGCGGCGGCTTGATGTCTGGCTCGGACTTCAAGCCACGAGCCGCACCCAACGAAGAGCCGCATCAGATGCATGGTTCTCATCGCGCTTATGTAGGCGCGAGACAGAATTCGGTGTACAGGATCCCTTGCCGCGAGCGTGCCAGCCGCAGGACTTTTATTTACTTCGTCCTCGCAATGACATCCATAGCGTCTCCAATAGCCAAAGAGATCGTATTTTTCCGATAATATCGCATGCCTTCAGCAGCGGATCTCCATCGACCGGTCTTACTTGAAGAGGCGTTACGTTATTGGGTCACGATCCCCGACGGACTCTATCTCGACCTCACTTTAGGGATGGGCGGCCATGCTCATGGATTGCTCTCGCGTTATCCGCAGGCCCGCTGCATCGGATTCGATTGGGATCCGCTGAGTCAATCATTGGCCAGAGAGCGCCTGGCGGTCTTCGCTGAGCGCATGGAGTTCGTGCAGAGTAATTTTTCCCGCGTGGCAGAGGTCCTTGCCGCTAAAGGCATACGTAAGGTCGATGGCATCCTCTTTGACTTAGGACCTTCGACCTATCAGATCCTGCATCGCGGTATCGGACTGACGTTCCAGAACGATGAACCGCTTGACATGCGCATCGCCGGCGCCGTCGGACCTGACGCGAGGGCATTATTGAGGGCTTATGATGAGTCCTCTCTTGCGGCGTTGTTCGTGGATTATGGCGGCATCTACTCGGCACAGGCGCGGCGTTTGGCCAAGGCCATCATCACGCGCCGCCAGATGCGTCCGTTATTGACCACCGCCGACCTGCGGGCCGCGCTTCTGCATGTCTCTTCGGACCGAAAATTCTGGGCGCAGGCGTTCCAGTCATTGCGCGTGGCCGTCAACCGCGAGATAGAGAATCTCGACGCGTTGTTGGATGTATTGCCGTCATTGTTGGTCGCCGGAGGGCACGCGGTATCCATCACCTTCCATTCATTGGAAGACCGAGCGGTCAAGCGGGCTTTCCTGCGCGAGAGTAAAGAAGGTATCATTGAAATCCTGACTAAGAAGGCGTTACAGCCGACCTATGCGCAGGTCAAGGACAACCCGAAAGCCAGGTCGGCTAAATTGCGGGCGATAAGCAGATGCTAGGCAGACACAATAAGATATTCTTCGGTATCGCGGTCTTGTTGGCGTCGTTCCTGCTGGTGGTTTGGATGCGTGTGAAATTCATCCGTACGGGTTATGAGCTTGCGGAGTTGAGAGCCAAATCCCGCGCTCTGGAGCTCGAACTCGGCCGCCTCGACCTGGAGGCGTCACAGTTGAAATCAGCGACGCGTCTAGCCGCGACCGCCGCGCAGAAGGGTTATGCGCTCGCCGGCGCCGATGAGACGGCGGTGCGTTACCTTAAGGCGGTCCCTTGATATGCGTTCAAGTATCGACCGCAGGGCGTGGATCCCACTAGCGGGCGTTTTCGTCATCTTCGCGGCTATCCTGTTGCGTTTAGGGCAGTTGCAGCTCTTGATGCACAGGTCGCTTTCCGAGCGTTCCGATAAAGAGGTCATTTCGGTCAAACGCGAACGGCCGTTGCGCGCGCGCATCTTCGACCGTAAAGGCAGGCTCTTGGCCGCAAGCGTGCTCAAACCTTCCATCTTTGTCTCAAAGAACGAGCTCAAGGTTCCGCGCTTTCAAGTCGCAGCGAAACTGGCTGCGGCTATCGAAGGGGTCGAATATAAGCAGGTCGTCGCAGCCTTGTCGGGTAAGACCAATTTCGCTTGGATCAAGCGCTTCGCCGAGGTCGAAGATGGCGAGCGTGTGCGCAAACTCGGATTGCAAGGCGTGGGCATCGAGATGGAGCAAGACAGGGTCTATCCTCACGAACAAGTCGCTATGGGATTGCTCGGCGCCGTGGGTATCGATGGGCAGGGTTTGCGTGGACTTGAGAAGGGTTTGAACCCGTTGCTGGCGGGACCCAGCAAAGAGCGCGTACTGCTGCGTGACGCGTTGGGCAAGGTCTTTGCGGAACGCACCGTGTCGCGGGGCGGCGCAGGGTCATGGTTCGGTTTTGGCTTGAGCAAGGACCAGGAGGGGCCTTTCGATGTGCATTTGACCATCGACATCGAACTGCAGTCGTTAGCCGAGATGCATGCCAAGGGAATGATGCGCAAGTACGGAGCGCGCGCGGCGATAGTCGTCGTGCTCGATGCGGCCACCGGCGGCGTGTTGACTATGGCGAGTATCGAGGATGCCGCGCTAGGCCTGGATGCCGACATCGACCCGAACTTCGCCGTCAGTTATACATTCGAACCCGGCAGCGTACTCAAGCCTTTCGTGATGGCCGGAGCCTTGGCGGCCAATGTCGTCGGTGATAAAGATACGTTCGATTGTGAACATGGCCGCTACGCGATATTGCCTAACCTTATCGTGCGCGACCATGAACCCCAAGGGGTCTTGAACATCGATGATATCATGGCCTATTCCTCGAACATCGGCATGGCCAAGATCGGCGCCAAGATGGGACGTCAATCGCTTTATAACGTATTGCGGGATTTCGGTTTCGGCGTCAAGACCGCCGTGCCAATGACCGGGGAGGCAGTGGGTATATTGCCGCAACTACAGAACTGGTCGGCCGCGACCTTGCCCAACGTCTCATTCGGTCAAGGCATGGCGACGACCGCGTTGCAGTTGACGAATGCGTATACGGCTTTTGCCTCGGGAGGCGTCTTGTTCGAGCCGCAGATCATCGATCACATCTCGACGAAGTATGCCAAAGCGCCGCTGTATCAGGCCAAGCGCCAGCAGATCAGGCGCGCTTTGCCCGCTACGTTTGCCAAGCAGGCGGTCACGATGATGGAAGGCGTGGTCGTCTATGGTACGGGCGCCAAAGCGGCCGTCGCCGGCTATCGTATCGCCGGCAAGACCGGGACCGCGCAAAAGATCG
>JBBTGF010000097.1:0-6037 GCA_038041525.1 Elusimicrobiota bacterium
GGCAAGCCTCTGACCGAAAAGTGGCACATAGATGAAATATAAGATAGCCGCTACGATCGCCACGAAGACGCTCATGGTCCTGATCTGCTTAGCCAGATATGCCATGGCTCCTTCTTCGATGGCCAGAGCAACCTCAAGCATCTTCTCATGCGTCACTTTGACAGCCAAGACGCGACGGATCAGATATACGGCATAAGCGATACCGATAAAAGCGCTGAATAAGACGCCCCATAGAATCTGCCACTCGGTGACTCCGAATGAAGGAAGAATGATCTTATGTTCCATTGATGTTACCCTCCGATATTGATTATGTAGGGATCTTGCACGATACCGCGAGCCTTTAGTTGAGGTTGGTCGCCAATCTGATACCCGGCCCCATCGTCGATGAGATCGAGACGGAAAGTATATAACTGCCTTTAGCGCCGCTGGGTTTGGCGCTGACGACCGCGTCGTAGAGCGCTTTGACATTCTCCGCGATCTTCTGTTTATCGAACGAGACCTTGCCGACTGCGGTATGCACGATGCCGGTGGCATCGGCGCGGAACTCGATACGCCCGGTCTTTAATTCTTTGACGGTCCTAGCGAGATCGAACGTGACAGTCCCGGTCTTAGGATTAGGCATAAGACCCTTGGGGCCCAACACCTTGCCAAGTTTAGCGAGATCTTTCATCACATCGGGCGTAGCGACCAAGATGTCGAAATCCGTCCAACCTTTGGCAAGTTTCTCGATAAGATCGGCCTCGCCGACAAAATCAGCGCCCGCCTGTAACGCTTCCTTCAACTTCTCCCCCTTGGCGATGACAACGACCCTTTTGCTCTTGCCGGTACCATGAGGCAAGAGTGCGGTGGCACGCACCTGTTGGTCGGATTGTTTGACATCCACCCCAAGACGGATATGCAACTCGACGGATTCGTCGAATTTGGCTCTAGCCGCAGCCTTAAGCAAGTCGATGGCTTCACTTAAAGAATAGGCCTTCATCCTGTCCACGACGACTGCCGACTTTTTTTCGGCTTTCGGCGTCTTTTCTTTCTTGACTTCTTTTTTCGCTTCTTTCTTCTTCTCTTCGGTAGCCATATGACTCCTCGTAAAACTATTTTTTAACGTCGATGCCCATGGAGCGCGCGGTACCTTCGACCATGAGCATAGCGCCTTCGACATCATTAGCGTTTAAGTCAGGCATCTTGGTGATCGCGATCTCTCGGACTTGCTCTTTGCTCAACGTCGCAGCTTTAGCGCCCTTACCCGCAGTACCGCTGGCTTTAGCGATCTTAGCCGCTTTTTTGATCAAAGAAGAGACAGGTGGCATCTTGGTGATGAAAGTGAACGTCCTGTCTTCAAATATAGTGATGACGCAAGGGATGATCATCCCAGGCTCTTGCGTCTTGGTCTTCTCATTGAATTGTTTACAAAAATCCATGATATTGACGCCATGCTGACCCAATGCCGGACCGATCGGCGGCGCTGGATTGGCCTGGCCTGCCGGTACCTGCAAGCGAACCATGGTCTTGACTTTCTTGGTTTTTACTGGGGCTGCCATTTTACTTGAGACTCCTTGGGGTTAAATTTTCTCTACCTGTAAGAAGTCAAGCTCCACAGGAGTCGGTCTACCAAAAATGGTAACCATAGCCTTGATCTTGGCCTTTTCCTCGTTGACTTCCTCTGTGACACCGACGAAATGCTTGAAAGGACCTTCATTGATACGGATGCTCTCACCTTTTTGGAAGGTGATGGCAGGCCGGGGCTTGGCTCCCTTGTTTACTTCGGTCAAATCGATGATATCGCGGATCTCGGATTCCGGTAGCGGCACGGGTTTGACGCCGCCCAAGAACCCCGAGACTCCGTTGACGGAACGCACCAGCCAATACGACTCGTTATCGATGACCATGTCGATCAAGACATAGCCGGGAAAGAATTTACGCCTGCGGGTGACCTTCTTGTTCTTCTGTATTTGCACCACGTCTTCGGTCGGCACGAGCACCTGGAAGATGCGGTCTTGAAAGCCCTTCTCGCGAGCTTGGTCGATGAGCAGCTTCACTCGGTCTTCGCGACCGGTGAGCGTATGGACAATATACCACGATCTAGTTGTTGTTGCCATGGTTTTAAGAATAGAACCTAAACGACTTCCTATATTCTAATAAATATCCCGAATATTTGAGCGACTAAAAAATCCACCAAACTGATATAAAAGGAAACGAACGTGACCAAGATGATCACCAAAATGGTCGAACCGATCATCTGCGGTCTTGGAATCCAAATGACTTTCTTGAGCTCCCCGAACGCTTCTTGATAAAAAACTACTGGATTGAACATCGCCTAAATCAAGTATACAAAAAAGCTGCCTAGGCTCCGGACAGGATCGTGCCGCGGACAAGATGGTCCGCGGCACGATATCCGGATATCCTTGAACGCTAAAGTTATTTAGTGCCTGTCGGAGCAGTCGGAACAGCAGTCTCTGCGGGTTTCATCATAGAGCGCAGATAGGCGACCACCGCAGCGATCTCTTCGGCTTTCAATTTGCCCTTGAACGCAGGCATTTTCCTTACGCCGTCAGTGGTGATCTTGACTAAGTCCGCATCCGTTTTGGCCGCAGTCACCGCATCGACGAGGTCTAAATCCGCGGCAGCGAGCTTAAGACCTTTGACCATGCCGGGATTACCCTTGGCGTCTTTGCCATGGCATGAGGCACATTTGGTCTCAAAAAGTTTCTTGCCGTCAAGACCGGCAGCGCTCACCGATGTCCCGATGCTTGCAACGAACACGAACATAGCGACGATACTGATCGATTTTTTCATTCGTTTCCTCCGTGATGATAAGTAAGATGTGTCGAGCGCCCCATGCAGAGCACCCTGACATGTGGATGTGATTATGACATATGAGACTGGATTTTTTTCAATACTGGAACGTTTTGGTAAGGCCGCATGATCACGATGCGGGAGTGGAAGGACTCGAACCTTCAGTCCCGGTTTTGGAGACCGGTGGTTTAGCCGATTAACCGACACTCCCATCTATACGCGGCCCTTACGGGCTTCGCCCCCGCCTTCGTCGGCGGGGGCCGCTTTACAAGGGGGGCTGCGCCCCCCGTTTCTTCGTCGCTCGCCAACAGCGCCGCTTCGCTTGGCGCTATTGGCTTCGCTGAACCCCCTGCGGAGGAAGTTCTTTATACGCGGCCCTTACGGGCTTCGCTAAATAAAAAATTACAAACCTAAAGAATAATTTTATTCTACTAAAGGCTTAGTTGGCTTTTTGTTCTTTATGTACGGTCTGCTTGCGGCATTGCGCGCAGAATTTGTTGAGTTGGAGTTTATACTCCTTCTTTTTACCCCGCGCGAAATAATAATTACGACGCTTGCATTCCGGACATGCCAAGGCGATGACGAATCTCTCTGCCATGATATTTTATTTTAACAAATATAAGAATCAGCTGGGGGCCGGGATTGAACCGGCGACCCTCTCCTTACCATGGAGATGCTCTACCACTGAGCTACCCCAGCGTAAGGTATATTTTACTTTACGCGCCGCTTATTTTGCGTGAGGCGTCGCGGCAGGCATCTGCTCATGCATCGGACAATTCTTCATCGTGGCCGCTTTTTCGGACATGTCACAGACTCTCTTGCCTTTACCGCACGTCGAACACAGGCTGCAAGCCAAACCCACCAAACTGACGATGACGATGATCCATCCAGCGCCAAGACCAGCCCATCTGAACCAACCCGTCTCTTTATCCTTACGCACGGAGCGTAGAATGAAATAGCCCAAAGCCAGACTCCCCAAAGTAAAGGGCAAGATGAGATACTTATGCGAACCGCTCATGCCCGCACCGCCCATACCCGTCACACACTTCTCACACGCCCACAACGCCGCTGGCGCCAAGACCAATGAAACTAAGACCGATAATCTCTTCATATGTGTCACCTCTCCTGTTTATGTGTTTGACTGTTGATTAAAACAACTTTCCACCGCAGGCGCAATAGATCGAAACTACGCGGGGACGCTTTTAAGGAAACTGCAGAGCGTGTCGGGGTCGACGGGCTTGGTGAAGAGTCTTGAGACCGGGACATCCTTGACGTCCTCCGTATCGCATACACCACTGATCATGACGATCTTGATAGTCGGCTTGGCATCCTTGGCGCGGCGGGCGAGCTCAAAGCCATCCATCGGCGCCATGCTGGCATCGGTGATGAGCCACTCATATTGATGGCGTTCGAGCATACGCAAGGCTTTTACGCCATCACTGGCGGTATCCACCTGTACGCCACGCTGCGCCAGCGCCAGGCTCAAGGTCACTAAGGTGCCATTGTCGTCATCGACCAATAATATTTTCATCTAACGTTAGATATGCAACAAAAAGGCCAGGAAGGCGTGGCCCTGGCCGTCAGCGTATTCTTCGTTTACCGCGAGCCACGTCTTTTCTGCCGCGCTTCAAGGGAACCTTGGATTCCGGTGGCAGGTCTTCAGGTAGGATCTCTTCAGCGGCGCACATGATGACGGCGCGCTCGACAGCGTGCTCGAGCTCGCGCACATTGCCGGGCCAGGCGTAAGCCATCAACTGCGCCGCCGCATGCGCAGAAAAACGTAAAGCCCTGCCTTCGCGCCGGCTCGCGGAGCGTTTAAGGAAAGCTTCCGCCAGCGGCAAGATGTCTTCCCTGCGCTCTCTTAAAGGAGGCACCAAGATCGGGAAAACCTTCAAACGATAATACAGGTCGTCTCTGAATGTCCCTTTCTTGACCGCTTCGCTCAAATCCTTGTTCGTTGCCGCGATGATCCTGGCATTGACCTTGACGGGACGGTTCTCACCGACGCGGCGGATCTCGCCTTCCTGTAAAGCGCGCAGTATCTTGACCTGCAAGGCAGGGGCCATGTCAGCGATCTCGTCTAAAAACAGCGTCCCATCCTGGGCTTCTTCAAAAAGCCCTCTTTTATTATTGACCGCCCCAGTGAACGCCCCGCGCGTGTGACCGAACAACTCGCTTTCGAGCAATCCTTCAGGCAGCGCTCCGCAATTGATGGCAACAAAGGACTGGTGGCGCCTGGCGCTCGATGAATGTATAGCGCGCGCGACGATCTCTTTACCCACTCCGGATTCACCTTCGATGAGCACTGCGGCATCCGTCGAGCCCACCTTACGCGCCAATTGCATGACGCGGTCTATAGCCGGGCTGACATAGACGATCTTATCAAGACTGAATTTCCCCCTGACTTGGGCCCGCAACTGCTCGACTTCGTTCAACAACCGCTTACGCTCGAGCGCCTTGCCGATGACTAAGTGCAGTGCTTGCGGCTCGATGGGTTTAGTGATGTAATCAAAAGCGCCGCCTTTAATGGCGCGCACCGCGGAATCGATTGACCCGTGCCCGGTGATGACGATGACTTGGCACTCCGGCATCTGGCGCCGGGCGGCCTCCAAAACTTTGAAACCATCGATGCCCTGCATCTTCAAATCGGTGATAACGATATCATAGACCCGCGAACGCATGGCTTCGAGAGCCTGCTTGCCGGCGGACACCGCAATCACTTCGATACCCATCTTTTTAAGATCGAGCGCCAAGACTATCCGCAACGAATGGTCGTCTTCGACTAAAAGCAACCTGGCCTTTAAGTCAGTCATGGGATCCCCTGTCGATAGGCAGGTCGATGATGAAACACGCGCCGCCGCGTGCCAGATTTTCGACCGTGATGGCGCCCGCGTGCTGATTGATGATGCGCTGCGCGATCGCCAACCCAAGCCCCGTGCCCTGCTTCTTCGTCGTATAGAAAGGCTGGAAGATCTTTTCGATGATGCCTAGATCGACGCCGGAACCCGTGTCTTCGACGCGCAACAACGCGCGACCGTCACGCGCAAGGGTCTTAAGCGACAACCTCCCTTTGCCATCCATGGCCTCGATGGAGTTGATCACGATGTTCCAAATGACTTGACGCACCATGTCCTGATCGAACAGTAGCGGCGGGATACCTTGATCGTATGTCTCGGCGATCTTGACGCCGGCGGTCATACCGCGGTCGGCACGCAATGCTCCCGCGACCTCGCGCACGACTTTA
>JBBTGF010000098.1:0-2977 GCA_038041525.1 Elusimicrobiota bacterium
GCTCAACTCTTCTGGGGATTCCTTTTTTGTCGGCGGCAACGTGGGTATCGGCACCAGGATTCCCTTGAGCAGTCTCGACGTCAATGGCGATATCCGTCAACGGGGCAACAGCTTCATCATGGACAATACGCACCCGGATTACCGGCTCGTATTTAGTGATGCTTCAGATGTATTCCTCGCGTTCCGGCCGGGCGGCAACGTCGGCATTGGCCTGACCAATCCCTTGGCCAAGCTTCATGTCAATGGCGAGATCCGGGGTACGGTGAAGAATTTCCAGATCGAGCATCCGCTGGATAACACAAAACTTCTCATACATGGCACGGTGGAATCTCCGGAGTATGGGCTTATTTACCGCGGTCAAGCCAAGCTGGTCAATGGGCAGGCCGTAGTCGCCTTGCCTGATTATTTCGAGAAGTTAGTCGATCAGGATGGCCGCACAGTCCAACTGACCTGCAAGAATGGCTATTCCATGTTGTATGTGGATGGAGAGGTTGAGGATGGTAAATTCACGGTTAAAACTCCACCCCAAGGGAAGTCCAACCAGGAATTTTACTGGATGGTGCAAGGCCGCCGGACTGACAAGTATGTTCAAAGGCATCCTTTTACGTTGGTTAAGAATAAACAGGTAGAAAAGATCCCACAAAGCGTCTGGGACGCCATGACGCCTGAACAGCAGGAAGAGAAGAAGATGTTGGTGATGGTTGAAGTGGTTGTCGATAGTCCATCTAGCAGTCAACAGTAATACACAATGAAGGTAAAGACGTCGATCGTTAATTTGATTTTAGCCGCCATATGCTTAGTCGGCGGTAAAGTTTTTGCTGCCGACATAGATTTCAACGTTTCCCGGATCGGCGTTGATGGGCAGATCGGAAAAGTCTCTATTCACCGGGAAATGCCAGCGCCGCCAGCGATGGTGGAAAATGAAATCGGACAGTCATTCAGTCTTCCTGTTGATGGGGGCTATCTGACGCTTGAGAGTGACGTTTTTATCAAGGTGGTGGCATTCTCAGCTCAAGATGAGATGTTATATCTAACCGCAGAAAAGCAGAGTGTTGGCCGTGTGAACCTAACAATAACGGGTTTGTTGCCATCAACCACATATTATTCGCACGCAATGGGTATTGAGTCATTCATGACAGATGCGACCGGAGGCGCTGCGTTCACTCTTAATTTAGAGTCACTAGCGCGGGCTGTATGGTCAAGCCATCCGCATGGCACCATCACGATCAATAGTGACGGCAGTCTAACCCCGCCAGCAGCTACTAATCAGGTACGTATAGAGGGTAATGTCTATACCCTTTTAACAAGCGTAGCAGAACCGATAGAAATCAAAAAGAGCGGCATCATTTTTGACGGTGACAGCAAATCCGTAAGCGCGCCAGTTGCCGGATCGGGTACGGGAATTCTTGTTTATAGCGGTATCAGTAATGTCACCGTGAAGAAAGTGCGTGTCTATGGTTGGGATATAGGCATATTGGCGGCATTTGGCGTTGGCTTTAATCTGATCGGCAACACCATTGAGAATTGTAAGATGGGTTTTTCTACGGGGTTCACTCAATTGCAGTTAGGCAGCGTTATTAGTGGCAATACGATCAGGGGCAGTACGAAATATGAGATGTTCATCCGTGAGACTAGTGGCGGGGTCATTATTGCGAACAATACCATAGGTCCACCACGTTCGTTCACGGCTTCAGGTATCTATGTTGAATGGAAGCCATTCTATTTGACTATAGAGAATAATCAGCTTAACGGGCCGGGCGCGGGGCAGGCTCAAAATGAGTTTAACCGGGGCATTTTGCTTTTAAACTACGACAATGTTCGCAATACTGTAGTTAGGAATAATTCAATAACAAGTTGGCTTGACGGCATTTTTATCGGTAATCCGCAGACCGTGCTTAGCGGCGTGCCTTTGGTGTCGGTTGAGGGCAATAGTATCGAACAGAGCGTGGGCGGTATTGGAATCAGCAATACCGCCACCCGGGGCGTAGTCGTCGCCAGCAATACCATAGGCCATGGCGTTGGTATTGGTATTGCGGAGATACCTGGTGCGGTTACGGACAATGTTATTGAGGCCAATGTAATTATCGCTTCGACGTCTAATAACGGCATGTATATCGCCGCTAGCCAGGATAAAATCAGGAACAATTTGATTCAAGGCGGGACTTTTGGTATCGAGCAGATAGGCAGTGACGGAGAGTTTTCCGGCAATCAGGTAGAGGGCGTCCATGTGGCGCTGCTGCTTAATACCGTTTCTAATAATAACCAGATATCCGCTAATAATTTTTACTATTCACAGACTGGCATTTTGCTTAACGCAGAATTGACGGGCAACGGACCGGATAGTAATTTGATTTTCAATAACAACGTCATTGGCACCGGGCCCGGCATAGACATCGATCAAAATTTCTTGAATATCGAGGATTTTTTGGGCGCTAACGCGTTAAGCTCAGCCACTGCGGGCGGTAATTATTGGAGCGATCTAAGCAGCGCTAATTTTTCTGACATCGACGGCGACGGCATCTGGGACCAGCCTAAGGTGTTTAACAGTAGAAATAAGGATCTTGCCGCCTATGTTGCGCCGGATGGTTGGGGGGACCGCATTAAACCTGGAATTATTGATGATTTGAAAATTTCCAGTTTTACCTTTGACCAATCCCTGCAACTTACCTGGACCGCTACGGGGGATGATGGGGATTCTGGTAAAGCTGCTGCTTATGAAATTGCCGTGGCTACGTTTTTAATTAACATGCAAAATTTTTATGAAGCATTAATTCAGCCTGGTCAAATTGCTATTGCAAATTCAGGAAGACCTCAAAATTTTACCGCTATGCTTCTCCCTGCTGGGACTACAATTTTTGTTGTTGTTAAAGTTTTGGATAAAGCTAAAAATTTCACGCTTTCCAACGTAGCCAGCACGGTAGACCTTCAACGCTAATCAAAATTGACCCACCTCTGCTAACTCAAATTGACCCACCTA
>JBBTGF010000099.1:0-9031 GCA_038041525.1 Elusimicrobiota bacterium
GAAATTGGGCTATCGTAAGGTCCGGCAGAAGGGCAGTCATGTGAGGATGTTCCATCCAGATGGCGGCAAACGCCAGCCATTGACCATCCCGGTCCATCACAAGGAACTGGGCCGGGGCCTTGTCCGTAAGCTTTGCCGGGACGCTAACGTGACGCCCGCAGAGTTCGCGGGTCTTTTGTAAGAGGATTCTAGCGCCCCAAAATCCATTACCTTCCCGCCTTGGTTTTTTACGTTACACGGGTTATATATTTTGCAGATGAGCTTCACCCCGCTGATGTTAGAGTCGCAGATTAACCTTTTTGGTGAGACTGAGCCCGCCTATTTCTCCTTGCCTGAAGACTTACCTCTTGAAGATGGGATGAATTGGCAATTAGGGGAAGGGGTCAATGTCGTCCAGTCTGGCGATTGCGCCCAATTAATTGTTTCTGGTTTCGGGCTTTATCTCGGCAAGAAAAGCGAGCGGTTAGTCGTTAAAAAGGGCAAAGAGGCGGTTTATGAGTTCCCCTTTTTCCGTCTAAGCGAGGTCGTGATCGATTCACGAGGCATCTCCTTGTCTTCTGATGTCATTGAGGAGCTTTGCGTGCGCGGCATTAGCGTATCTTTCTTGTCGGGCGGCGGCCGGCCGTATGCCATGCTTACGTCGCCCAATCTGACCGCTACGGTAAAAACCCGGCGTGAGCAGATTCTGGCGTATAATGACGCGCGCGGCTTTGAATTATCCCGCACGATCGTTGAGGGGAAGATAGCCAATCAGGAAAAGCTTTTGCGTTATTTCGGTAAGTACCTTAAAGAAAGCGATCCTGTTCGTTTTGCTACGGTCGACGCCGCCGCTGATTCACTGGGATCCTTGCGTGTCACCATTAAAGCGGTCAAAGGCGCCACGATCGACGATGGGAGAGGTTCTCTGATGGCTATCGAGGGCCGTTCGGCCAGGGCGTATTGGGAGGCGGCTGGAGAGATCGTTAAAGGCAAACTAGATTTTTTTGGCCGCGAGCATAGGGGCGCCACCGATGTGATGAACGCGTTGCTTAATTATGGCTATGGTATCTTGTATTCCCACATCTGGGGCGCGGTTTTAAATGCCGGACTCGAGCCGTTCGCTGGATTTCTTCATGTCGATAGGTCCGGTAAGCCTTCTTTGGTGCTCGACCTGGTTGAGGAGTTCCGTCAGCCGGTGGTCGACCGCGCCGTAATCTCGCATATCAATCTGGGCGAACCCGTGGAGATGAAGGACGGACTGTTGACCCAAGATACCCGCCGCCGTTTTGCCCAAAAGGTGATTGAGCGGCTTGAGGCTGCCGAACCTTTTAGGGGTAAGAAATATCAAGTCCGGTCCATTATTCAAATGCAGGCGCGTCAGGTGGTGTTATTCTTGCGCGGAGAGGGGAGCTATAAGCCGTTCGCTTTTAAATGGTGATTCAATGGACGAGTCGCGTACTTATGTTTTTTACGATATCGCAGCCGATCCCATACGTAACAAGGTTTCTGAAACCTGCAAGGATTATGGGTTGAAGCGGGTGCAATTCAGTGGATTCGTCGGGAGCCTTAGCAGGAACAAAAGAGAGGAGCTTTGCATCAAGTTCAAAGACATCATGATGGGGGAAGGCGGGAAAATATGGGTTCAGCCAGTTTGCGATAGGGACGCAGAAAAATTATTCGCCATTGAGAATCAAGCCCCCGCCGAAAGCAGTGAAGAAGAGCGAGAAGGGTATGCTTGAACTCAAAGTAACGGATTTAAAGCAGTTCATCTATTGTTCCAGGATCCCGTATTACCAGCATTTTATGTCCGTGACTTCCAAATCGACTTATAAAATGGAGGCGGGGAAAGACGTTGAGATCGATTGGGTGGCTTTAGAGTGGCGGCGTACTTTTTCTAAATACAGCTTAGATGATGGGCATAGACATTTTTCTTTGAGATTGTCATCGCGAAAATTGGCGCTCTCCGGCATCGCCGATATGGTCATCGAGGGTAAGGATAAGGTATATCCCGTGGATTGCAAGGCGAGTTTTGCCGGTGTTTTTGATAACCAGAAGATGCAATTAGCCGCTTACGCCTTTATGCTTGAGGAGCGGTTCGGGAAGCCTTGTGATCTGGGGTTTATATATTTCCCTCTAAAAAAAGAAGTGGCTGAAGTCGTGATCACCGGGGAACTCAAGCGGAAGGTCGTTGCGTCTCTTGAGCAGATACGGCATTCATTGGACAATGAGATTTTGCCGCCAGCCACGGAGACCTCTACCCGGTGCGCTGAATGCGAGTATCGGAATTTCTGCGGAGACGTTTTTTAAGGATTCCAACGTTCGGCTGTCCGTGCTTCATGATTTCATATCATGGGGTATGAGCCTGATAACGGTCTTGGTCATCTGGACCATGGCTTTAGGCGGCAAGGCTTTTGCCCAGGAAGCGGTAGCGAACAGCCCTCAAGAGCTCACCATCTCCGGCAAAGACATCGTCGATCGCGGGCTTGAGCTGTTGCGCGGCGTGCAGAGTTCGCATGCCGTGGTCAGTATGACCCTGTGGCGGCCGACCTTCAAGCGTGAGCTGGAAGTCGAGAGCTATCATCAGGGGCGTGATAAGTCTTTCTTGCTCGTGCGTAGACCCGCCAAAGAAAAAGGGACGCGAACCTTGCGTTTGGGTCATGATATCTGGACCTATAAGCCGGATCTTGAACAATCCGTCAAGATCCCGTTCTCGATGATGCATACCTCTTGGATGGGTTCGGATTTCACTTATGAGGACATGGTCAAATTGGACAGCTTCGTCACCGAGTATACCCATCGCATCATCTCGAAAGTCGCCGATCCCGAGAAGCGCGGTGAGTGGCTGGTCACCATCGAACTTGTTCCTATCGAGGGCGCGCCCGTGGTCTGGGGTAAAGTCATTTGGAGCGCCGTGGTGTCGGGCAATGGCAAAGAGGTCATTCCCATCGGTGAGCAGGATTACAGTGAGCGCGATGAGCTCATCAGGGAGATCGCACTCGATAAGATAGAGACGCATGATGGTCGCCGCGTGCCCATGCGCATGACCTGTCTGCCAAAAAAGAAAGAGGGCTCTAAGACCGTGATCGATTATCTTGAGATAAAGTTCGATGAGCAATTCGACAATAAGATGTTCACCAAGGAATCGCTCGATAAAGGATTGAAGCGCTGATGATCCTGGCTCTTATCAAGCTCGCCATCCGCAATGTTTTCCGTAACCGTCGCCGCAGCGGTCTGACTTTGGCATCGGTCATCATCGGCCTGGCCGCCTTGTTCTTCATCCAGAGTCTTATCAAGAGCCTACAAGCCGACATGGTCGAGCGGGCGATCAGTGTGTTCAATTCTCATATCCAGGTGCAGTCTGCGAAGTCCGATGACCCTAAGGTTCCCGAAGCTTCGTTCTCGGGAGCAGCAAGGATCGAGGAGATCTTGCGCCGGGATCCCGACGTGCTTGCGGTCTCCAAGAGGATCTTGTTCACCGGACTCATCGCTTCGCCACTCAATTCGATGGGAGTCGGTATCTTCTCGGTCGATCCTAAAGATGAGACGCAGCTCTCCACGATCTCTAGTTACGTCAAGAAAGGCGAGTTCATCAAGGATAATGGCACGATCGCTATCGGTGCGCGTATCGCCAAGAATCTCGATGCACGTGTCGGCGAGAAGATCGTCATCATGGCGCAGAGCAGGGACGGGGCGTTTGAAGGTAAGGCGCTACGCGTGGCGGGTATCTATGAGACGGGCAGTTATACCTGGGATGCCAGCATGGTCTATATGACGCTGCAGGACGCGCAGGCCATCCTGGCCTGGGGCGGGGATATCAGCTCTATCGCGGTCAAGATCAGGGATGCGTCCGCGCTCGAGCGCGTGGAGGAGCGTCTTGGTAAGGCGATCGCAGTCAAAGAGAACGGTCTTAAGATGCTCACTTGGAAAGACGTCAGTTCCGAGATCATCCATATCCAGGAATTCCAGGATTCCGTGCTCATCTTGGTCATCTCCGTGGTGTTCGTCATCGTGGCCTTGGGTATCTTAAACACCATGCTCATGAGTCTCTTCGAGCGTATCAGGGAGTTCGGGTTGATGATGGCTCTGGGAGCCAAGCGTAAGCACGTGGCGGTGTTGCTCTTAGCTGAATCCATCTGCATGGGCAGCATCGGCCTTTTCTGGGGCGCGGCGTGGGGACTTTCGATCATCAGCGTGTTTCATTTCATCGGGTTGCCGCTGCCCTTGGGGGAGGCATTGAGTTATTTTCTGCCGTTCGAGAAGACGCTTTATCTGCGTTTCGCTTGGGGTAGTCATGCTTGGGCCGTTTTATGTGTCATCTTAGTCAGCATGGCGGCCGGTATCATCCCCGCGATACGCGTCAGCCGCTTGCGCGCGGCGGAGGCGCTGCGTCATGTCTGAAGCGTTGCTTAAGTTAAGCAAGATCACCAAGATATACAAGACTAACGAAATCGCCTTTTTATCCGGCTTGGGGGACGTGTTCGATAATGCCAGGCACGCCGAGAACCTGCGCGAGGCGTTGTCTTTTAAGAAGCTGATGGCCGCGTACCAAGAGATCAAGGTGACGGCTAAAGCCAAGCGCCGGGAATTCTTAGACCAAGGTTCGGTGCGTGGCCGGGCAGAGTATCTGCGAGATCTGGTCTATAAACAGAACGAGTTCGCAGTCAGCGCTTTGCTTGATGTCGATCTGGTCATCCATGCCGGTGAGATGACGGCGCTGGCCGGACCGTCAGGCTCCGGGAAATCGACGTTACTTAACATCATCGCCACGCTTGAGGAGCCGACCAGCGGCTCGGTCGTCTTTGAGGGGCGCGATCTAGGCGGTATGGGTGAGGATCAGCGTGCGGATTTCCGCTTGGCTAACCTTGGGTTCGTCTTCCAGGCGTTCAACCTCATCCCGGTGTTGTCAGCGTATGAGAACGTGGAGTACGCGCTCATCCTTAAAGGCCTGCCGTATGCCCGTCGTCAGAGCCTGACGCGCGAAGTCTTGGAATATGTCGGTCTTAAGGACTGCATGCACAGGCGGCCCAACCGTTTGTCCGGTGGGCAACAGCAGCGCGTCGCTATCGCCCGGGCGGCCGCAGTGGCGCCCAAGCTCATCCTGGCTGACGAGCCTACGGCGAACTTGGATTCTAAGACCGCGGTCGCCATCCTCGATCTGATGGACCGTGTCAACAAAGAAATGGGTACGACTATCATCTATTCAAGCCACGACCCTTTGGTGCTGGCGCGAGCCAGGCGTGCCGTGCATTTGCGTGATGGCGAGGTGGTCAAAGACGAGATATGCGAAGGCCGACCCGTGCAATTATCTACAGACACGGCCTCTGCGTCTTGAGACCCTGGTATCTGCCAGCCATCTGGTTGATAGTGGGAGCGGCGCCGTATGCGTGGGCGATAGGCATTGATACCCAGATATCCGGCCGCCAGACCTATTTTCTTTCCAAGACTTTGTTGGATAATGACCGCTATACGTTCTCTAAGACCCGTTTGCAGGCGCGTTTGCAGACTCCCGCGAGGTCGCCATTGCGTCTTGAGACCGAGCTACATCTGCTTTATTATGGCGGGTCTTACTTGGAGACTACGGAATGGCGGGACATGGTGAGTCCGGCCTTGCAAGGCCACTCCGCTATCGAGTGGGAGACCAAATGGGCTGATGCCCCGCGCGCGCAAGCGCGGGCCAGGGTTTATCGCCTGGTTTTGTCACATGAGGATGTGACCGGCCGTTGGCAGGTTGGTCGCATGCGTAATAGTTTCGGTAATACCCGGGTCTTTATCTCGCCTTTGGACCGTTTTGATGATCTTTCTGTCCAGGTCTCTGATGAACTCGAGCGTCCAGGTTCGGATGCTTTAAGATGGCGTCTCGATCTCGGTGACAGGGTCGTTGGCGATGTCGGGTATCTATGGGGAGCGCGCACCGGCCAGCATCGCAGTTTCGCCAGGGTGGGTGTCACGGCGGCAGCGGGCATCGAAGTGGCACTCCTGGGCGGGCGTTTGGAAACGATGTCCGACGGTTTCGGCGCTTCGCTATCGAAATCCGTGGCCGACGGGGAGTTGCGCTGGGAGGGTGTCAGGTTGCGTAAGACGAGGACCGAGAGCAGTCTAGTCATGGTCGGTCCCATCCCCACGCTCATCGAGAGCTGGGTCAAGCATGATTTTTCCCGTCATATCTTTTCTTGGGAACGCGCCTATGCGCACGATTGGGTCATCGCGCTGGAGTGGTTGCATAATGGCGCGGGGCAGGCTGACGCCGAGGCGTATGACCTGACGAGATTGCTACGCCGTGAAGACCTGTATCTGGGCCGCCGTTATCTCGGCTGCTCGTTTAAGAAAACGCTCGATGCCCTTTGGTCGTTGCAGGTGGAGGGCGTTTCCAATATCGGCGACGGTTCATTTGCTTGGTATCCTAAGTTACGTTTTCTGTCTGCGCATTCGAAGCTTGAAGCATCTCTGGCTCCGGTGGCATTCTTCGGCCCTTCGGTATCGGAGTATGGCCGCCTGCCGGGTACGCACCATATGTCGTTGATCTATTATTTCTGATATGGATAGAGGTAAACGCGATCCCATCTGCGGCATGCAAGGCAAGTGGACTGCGCATGGCGAGGTCTTCTGCAGCTTGCATTGCGTGGAGGAATTCGAACGCACCCGTGGCTTGGCACACGCGCAAGCGGTCAAGACCGGCAAAGTCACCGTCGCGGCAGTCCTGCGTTCGATGCTCTATATGGCCATGGTTATGACGTTGGCCGTTGGTTGGTATTGGCCGATGACTCAAGACTTGTCCATGGCGTTGTGGGCATATGTCCGTATGGTCGCCCCAGCGTTCTTGTTGGGTATCGCTATCGCGGGAGTCATCGACGTCTTCGTACCCCGGGAGCTCATCTCAAGTTTTTTAGGCAGAGGTGGTTATGGCGATGTGTTGCGCGCCAGCGCTATGGGATTTGCCGCGAGTTCCTGTTCACACGGCTGTCTGGCTTTAAGCGTAGAACTGTACAAGAAAGGGGCTTCCCAAGCCGCGTTCCTGTCGTTCCTATTGGCGTCGCCCTGGGCCAGCCTGCCGGTGACCTTGTTATTGGTGCGGCTGTTCGGTCTAAAAGGTCTGTTGATCGTGGCGTTGGCGTACATGGTCGCCGTGACCACAGGTTTGTTGGCCGTGAGACTGACTAAAGCGGGCTGGTTACCGCAGAACCCCGCCACCCGGATTGCGCACGCCGGTGAGGGTGTCGGGCTGCTTAAAAGTAATTTTAAAAAGTATGCGCATCCGCGTGTCATGATACCGCGGGTGGCCCTGGCGGCGCAGGGCCTTTTAGCCATGACCTTGCCGTGGGTGGCTCTGGGCATCTTCATCTCCGCAGTCGCCGGGACCTATCTTTCCGGCGGTATCGGTTCGTATCTCGGTAAGTGGGCGTGGGGCCCGGTCTTCTCGCTTTTGAGCGCCTCACTCGTCGAGGTCTGTTCTGAGGGCAGCGCTCCGGTGGCCTTTGAGATCTTCAAGCATACCGGGGCGCTCGGCAGCGCTTATGTCTTCCTTGAGGCGGGCGTGGTCACCGACTTGACGGAGATTTCGCTGGTTGCGGCCAATGCCGGGCACCGCAGCGCCGCCGCGCTGCTTCTCCTGGCGCTGCCGCAGGTCTTATTGTTCGGGTATCTGCTCAATAGTTTTTTCTGATACAGCCGATTAGGTAGTATTGTTGTCATGAACAGTTGGCATAGTGCTTTGCTCGGGATCGTGCAGGGTCTCACGGAATTCCTTCCGGTGTCGAGTTCCGCGCATCTGGTCTTGTTGCCTTGGATCGTGCGTTGGAGTTACCAAGGCTTGGCTTTCGACGTCGCCTTGCACTGGGGGACGTTGTTTGCCGTGCTGTTTTATTTTCGCCGCGATTGGGTCACCTTGGCGCGCGCGGCGTTTAGTTCGAAAGACCCCGCCGGGAAGCGCTTGGCCTGGGGATTGGTCTTGGCGACCTTGCCGGCCGTGGTCGTCGGCCTGTTGCTTAAAGACTACGCGGAGACCATCTTACGCAAGCCGCCCTTGGTCGCCGGGACGTTGATAGTCTTTGGCATCCTGCTCGGGATCATGGACCGGTTGGGACGCAAATCGCGCGACGTCGGCAGTCTGTCCTATACGGACTGCCTACTCATTGGTTGCGCGCAGGCCTTGGCATTGGTGCCGGGAGTATCGCGCTCCGGGGTGACGTTGACCATGGGACTCTTCTTGGGATTGCGCCGTGACCAGGCTGCCCGGTTCTCTTTCTTGTTGTCGATGCCGGTCACTGCGGGGGCGGGGGTGCTTGAGTTGCGCCATCTGACCGGCGCTGACTTAAACATGGCGTTTGTTTCCGGCGTCGCGGCTTCGGCGGTGTCCGGGATGGCGGCCATCTGGTTCTTGCTCGATTATGTACGCAAGAAAGATTTAGGCGTGTTTGTTTTCTATCGGGTGTGTCTGGGCGTGCTCATCTTGTTATTATGGGCTTCGCGTCCTTCGAGTCATTATGCGAGGATCGCGGCCGTACCGCAGCCCGGATATATCACGTCGCCGCAGTCCGTATTGCCGCAGGATGCAGAGCGTTTGCAGCGTCATGTCAAACGTCTAGCTTCCGATATCGGTGAGCGTAATCTGTTCCACCCCGAATCGTTGAATGCAGCCAGAGACTATATCGTTTCGGAATTCAAGTCCTATGGCCATGAGGTGAGAGTCCAGGAGTTCGATGCCAAGGATTTTCCTTTAGTCAAAGGCAGGACGATGGCGGCCAACATCGAAGTCGTGATTTCGGCTGCCAATGTGAGCCAGGCGCCGTCCTTGGTCATCGGTGCGCATTACGATAGCGCACCCTATACGCCCGGAGCCGATGACAATGCCAGCGGCGTGGCGGTCCTGCTCGACTTAGCGCGCCGTTTTTCCAGGGATAGGCCCGCGAGGCAGTTGCGGCTCGTGGCCTTCTCGACCGAGGAGCCGCCAGCCTTTGGGACCGATGACATGGGCAGCCGGCACTATGCCAAGGCGTTCAAGGAATCCGGAACCGCGATCGAAGGCATGATCAGTTTGGAGATGCTGGGTTACTAT
>JBBTGF010000100.1:0-11385 GCA_038041525.1 Elusimicrobiota bacterium
GAGCTTATTGACGGCGCTACTTTAGGCAAGTCAGATGCCGACCTTATCAAAGTGACTGCCGACGGTTTGGGCAAGATGCCGGCATATAAAGGAAAGATGAGCGATGTCGATATCGCCGGAGCGGTCGCTTATTTCCGTTCGCGAGGAGCTAGGTAACTAAACAGATTACGCCCTCTTTGGTGGTCTGTCGGCTATGCTAAAGATAATCTGCCTCTCTTCTTTGTGGGTCGCTTCTTGCGGGCAGGTTTTAGCCGGTGGATTGCCAGAGGGGGCGGATTCTTGTTTGGCTTGTCATAGTGATCCTGCGATTGCACCCGATCCTAGACTTGCCGAGTTCTCTCAATCAGCCCATCAGAACATTTCTTGCGAGTCCTGCCATTTTGGGTCCCAGGAGCTACCACATTCAGCGAATGTTAAAAAAGTACAGTGTGAAGCCTGTCATGATTCTGCCGCTAAAGGACTTAAATCGACTTTGCATGGAGCAACGATCCAGCAACGCTCCGGTGGCGTGGCGGCAGCCTGTCAGGCGTGTCATGGGCATACCCATGGCGTCGTCACTGCTGATCAGAAGGCATCAAAGATTGACAGGGAATCACAACTAGAGACTTGCGGCGCCTGTCATGGCGACAAAAACAAAGTCCCGAAGCTTATCGCTTCAAAACATCCCATAGAGTCGTATCAACACAGTATCCATGCGCAGTTGGTGCATGAGGGCAAGGCGGCCGCAGCTTGCGCTGATTGCCATGGCAGTCATGAGATATTGCCTGCCGCAGATCCCAGATCGCCCATTTTCCATAAGAGCATTCCGCAGGCATGCGGACGTTGTCATGGCGAGGAAGCCGAGAAATTCAAGCAGAGCGTCCATGGCAAGGCGCTGGCGGCCGGAGTCAGGGAGGCCCCGGCGTGCACCGATTGCCATGGAGAACACACCATACGTTCTCCTAAAGATAAACAGTCATCTGTTTGGCGTGGGTCTGTGACTAAGACATGTTCTGGGTGTCATGCTTCCGAGAAGATCATGATGAAATTCGGCTTACCTAGTGACAGGGTCAGTACTTTCCAAGATTCATTCCATGGGCTGGCGTCTAAGCGCGGAGATATGGAAGTCGCTAACTGCGCGTCATGCCATGGTTGGCATGACATCCTGCCTTCAAGTGACCAGGTTTCCCGGGTGAATCCGGGCAAGCTCGATATGACATGCGGACAGTGTCACCCAGGGGCACAAGCGGTCCTTAGCACGGGTAAGATACATGCGTCCTTAGCCGCTACCGCGACCAAGGGATCGCTGGCAGGTTGGGTCAAATGGTTTTATTTATGGCTCATCCCGCTCGTTATCGGGGGGATGTTTACGCATAACTTCATTGACTGGTTGCGTAAAGCGACATCGGGCAAATCATCCATGCATAATCCTGCGTACGAAGGGCAGTTGTTGTTAGCGACAGAGAGGGCGCAGCATGCATTGTGTGCCGCAGCGTTTATCATACTGGCTTATACAGGGTTCGCTCTTAAATTCTCTGATGCATGGTGGGCGCAGCCTTTGAATTTGATCGCTAATAGCGAAGAGGCGCGTCGATTCTTGCACAGAGCGGCCGCAGGCGTTTTGACGATGGTCGCCGTTTGGCATACATTTTATATCTTTTTTACCGCTAATGGACGTAAACGCATCAAGCAGATGTTGCCGGCAAAAAGAGACTTGACCGATCCGATCCATAAAGTCGCTTACAATCTTAGACTGGCTGCGGAGCATCCGGAATTGCCACGTTTTTCATATATCGAGAAGGCCGAATATTGGAGCTTAGCTTGGGGTACGTTGGTCATGCTAGCGACAGGGACAGCGCTACTGTTCCATAATTATGCGCTGACGCATTTCCCGTTATGGGCGATCGAAGTATCACGCGTCATCCACTATATGGAAGCGATTCTGGCATGCTTGGCGATCGCCGTGTGGCATTTTTATGGCGTTATCTTCGATCCAGACATCTATCCGATGAACTGGGCGTGGCTCAAAGGTAAAAGGAGATTCAAAGATTAAGATCATGTTCAAGAATATATCGCATAAGTACAAGATCATCATCTTATGTTCGATCGGCGTCGCGTTCGCTGGGCTAGGGTTGGTCCATTATTCGGAATCACCAAGATTTTGTAATTCTTGCCATATCATGGAACCGTACTACAAAGCCTGGAGCACATCGAAACACAATAAAGTCGCCTGCGTTGAATGTCATTATCCACCGGGCAGCCCCAGGACATTATTGTGGAAGAAGTTCCAAGCGCTTTCCCAGGTAGCCAAATATGTCACCAGGACATATTCGTCGAAACCGTTCGCGGAGATCGAGGATACGTCATGCTTGCGCTCAGGGTGTCACTCGAAGCGCTTGCTCGAAGGTAAAATGGTCTCACATAAAGGGATAAAATTCGATCATCGCCCACATCTAAACGAGGTAAGAAGAGGCAGGCAGTTGCGTTGCGTATCTTGCCACTCACAGATCGCTATCGGTAATCATGTCGAGGTTACCTATGAAACGTGTTACCTGTGTCATTTCAAAGGGAGAGGGTCGGGCAGGCAGCTAAAACCTCTTGGAGGGTGTCTAGGTTGTCATGACCTACCTGCAAAGACATTCCGTTTAGGGAACATGGATTACAATCACAAGGATTTCGTCACCAAGCAAGGTTTGAGCTGTCAGAATTGCCATCTTGATGTGGTCAAAGGAGAAGGCAAAGCACAGCAAGATCGGTGCTTTACTTGCCACAATCAACCGGAAAAGATAGCGCGTTTCAATGAGGAGGCTTTTATCCATGAGAATCATGTCACGAATCATAATATCGCTTGCTTCCATTGTCACCAGGATATCCGACACGGTTTGACGGTTGAGAATGAGAAAGTCATTCCTAGGCTCAACAAACCCGAGCACCAGGCGCAAGAAGTCCATTCCAAGGCCACGGCGTTGAGCTTTGACTGTTCGTTCTGTCATACCGATAAACATGCCGGACAGCTTGAGATGTATTCGGGAAAGGTGGCCCATTTGGGGCTCAAGGAGACGCCCAGTCCGATGTATCTGGCCGAGGTTGATTGCGTCGGATGCCATTATGATGAAAAATCGGTCAAGGGTGAGGAAGAATTCAGAGGAAAGGATTTCACTGCAGCGACCGAGGCGTGTATCAAATGTCATGGAGCCGGTTTCAAGGGTATATGGGAAG
Organism: Elusimicrobiota bacterium; assembly: GCA_038041525.1. Lineage (GTDB taxonomy): Bacteria > Elusimicrobiota > Elusimicrobia > JACQPE01 > JACQPE01 > JBBTGF01. The sequence continues at coordinate 3,199 of JBBTGF010000100.1, forward strand.
AAACCAAGACGGAGCTGACCGTGACGCTGACCGCTATCAAGGAAAAGATCAAGGCAGTCAAAGCAACGGCTAAAGAGGTCCCAGCACAGAAGAAAGGAGATTTCAAGGAAGCCATCAAACATGCCGAGAGGCTCTACGGATTCGTCTATGCCGGACATGGCGAGCACAATGTGTATTTAGCGTCTTTAGCATTGCGTGAGGCTGATTCCGCGGCGAATAAAGCCGCTGCGCTAACGGATGCCACAGGTGCCGATCTTTCGGATAAACCGTTGATATCGGGCAGTTATTGCGCCACTTTATGTCATACGAAGGTTGGAATCAGGGTTCCTCCTGAAACGGTCAAAGCGTTCGGCAAGACCATGCCACATGGTAACCATGCCGGTATGATGGGGTGCGTTAAATGTCATCTTATTACGGGACACAAGGAAGTACCATTGCGTCCTGACGTGCGTAAGCAAGTCTGCAGTGAATGCCATCCTGAATAGAAGCGGATACCGGAAACGAGACGATCCGATGGTAGATGGCAGAAATGTTGCTATGCAGATGACTGATGCACATAAAATCCTACTTACAAACCGCTTGTCTGGCAGTGTTCCTTCCCGGGGCGATTTTTTTTACTACAGCTAACGCTGTTGATGGTTGCCGTGAATGCCACAAAGACGAGAAATTCCGCGTTCAGAACAAGAAGCTTTATGATTATTATCAGGAATGGAAAGGTTCAGCGCATGAATTAGCGGGCCTGTCGTGTTCCGCTTGTCATGGTGGCGATCCAGCCAAAGAAAGCAAAGAAGAGGCGCATAGCGGCATCCTGCCGCAATCCGACCCCAACAGCCCCTTCCATTACAAGAACATTCCAAAGACGTGCGGGAATTGTCATCCACAAGTATTGCAGCGTTTCCAAAAGAGTCGGCATTTTGAACAATTGGAAGCGAAAGGCCGTGGACCAAGCTGTATCACCTGCCACGGTTCTCTAGATGTGCGCGTGTATGCGATGACTGTGGTAGAGCGCTCTTGTGTCAACTGCCATAATGCAAAAATCCGCAATCACCCAGAGATCATCGATCAGGCAAAGGCGATCCTAGGACGCCTTAACCATGCTAATGGATACCGTAACGGGTTGCGTTTTTATTATAAGTCCACAAAGAACCCGCAAGCTATGGCTGCTGTCGATAACGCTTATAACGATGTCGTGCAGTTCTGGCATGAGTTTGATTTTAAGAAGCTGGGGCCTCGCTCTAAAGACCTTTTAGCTGAGATCAAAGCCTTATATCAGAAGGCCAATGAAGAACGTAAGGACGAGGGTGCAGGTGGTAAGTGAGCATGGACCGTAATCCTTGCAAAAAGCATATCCCTAAATGGGCAGCTTTACTGGCCGTCTTAAGTTTATTTTTATCAAGTGTTTGGTTGTGGAAGAGCGCGGTCACCGGTAGTATCAAACATGACGAAATCAAAGAATTGCTACCAGCATATTATGATCCGGCCACGGTACGCAGCGTCCGTACGGAGATGACGTTTGAGAGCGTCCCTTGCCAGTCTTGTCATGAAGGTAAAGAGCAGTTACAAGGCAACCCTAAAGGCGTAGGCGTATTCCATGAGAGCATCGAACTCAAACATGGCAGGAACCAGCATTGTTTCAATTGCCACCATCGATTACAGCCAGCGGAATTCTCTAATTTTGATGGCGAGCAGATCGGATTGGCTAATATCGAATTACTCTGTTCAAGATGTCATGGCACGACTTATCGCGATTGGTTGATGGGAGCGCATGGACGCAGAATCGGTTTTTGGGATAAGGCCAAAGGTACGCAGCAACTAACGGTATGCATCGCTTGTCATGATCCACATTGGCCTATTTTTAAAGGATTGCAAGCTGCGCCTGCGCCTCATGTCAACCCACGCGCACCGAAAACTACGGGTAAAACCGAGCATGCGCATGAAAGAGTGGAGGGCGGATGAAACAAGAAGACCCTAGGCCGGAGCCATCGTGTATCGATGATCCGGATTGCGCCAGCGGGTCGGTCTCACGGCGTATGTTCTTAGGTGCGATGGCGACGGGGGCGGTAGCGGCTACCGCAGCAGCTCTCGCTCCACTCAACGATGTCGTTGATATGCCGACGTTAGAAGAGTTCTTGCGCCAGCACTATAAGGAGCTGACGCCAGAAGACAAGCAGGAGTTGTTGGAGCGGATCGGCAAGCAAGTCGAGAAGGATTATGGGGTACGTCCGACCCTGACCGATCCGCCACCCCTGCCTGGGGTAGAGTTCGCTTATGCGCTTAACATCGGTCGTTGTATCGGTTGCCGCAAATGCGTCTATGCTTGTGTGAAAGAGAATAATCAATCGCGTGATCCCGAGATCCAATATATCAGGGTGTTGCAGATGCGAAAAGGTTCTATCGATGTCGAAACTTCGTCACATGATTATAAAGGTGAGGTTCCTAAGGATGGCTTTTATTACATGCCCGTGCAGTGCCATCAGTGCCGCAAGGCGCCTTGCGTGAAGGCGTGCCCAGTGCAGGCAACCTGGCAAGAGCCTGATGGGGTCGTGGTCATCGATTACAATTGGTGTATCGGTTGCCGTTATTGCATGGCGGCATGTCCATATTTTGCCCGGCGTTTTAATTTCGAGAAACCACAGATCCCGAAGGAGCAGCTTAATCCAGACATGACCTATCTTTCCAATCGGCCGCGTCCTAAAGGCGTCGTTGAGAAGTGTCATTTCTGTTTACAGCGTACTCGCAATGGCAGGTATCCGGCTTGTGTCGAAGTCTGCCCGACCGGTTCACGTAAGTTCGGCAACATCCTTGATCCTAACAGTGAGATCGCGCAGATCATCAAGAATAAGCGGACTTATATCTTAAAGGAAGAAGTCGGGACGCTGCCACGTTTCTATTATTATTTTGATCTTTGACCATGATGGACAACATGAAGAACTACTTTGACTTCGTAGGCCGCTGTTTGCGTGAGACCATTGAAGGGGATTGGCGCTATTGGCTTTGGATGACCGGACTTTTTATCGTTTCCTTGCTCGGACTCAATGCTTATTGTAAACAGTTCGTCTCCGGACTTACGGTGACTGGGTTGAATGATCAGGTTTCCTGGGGGCTTTATATCGCGAATTTCACTTTTTTAGTCGGTATGGCGGCAGCGGCGGTGATGCTGGTCATCCCAGTTTATGTCTACAAGAACGAGATTCTCCATGACGTCGTCATTTTAGGCGAGTTGTTGGCGGTAGCGGTGATCGTGATGTGTCTGTTGTTCGTCACGGTCGATCTGGGCCGACCTGATCGGTTCTGGCATATGATCCCAGGCATCGGGAGATTCAACTGGCCCATCTCGATGCTTAGCTGGGATGTGTTGGTGCTCAACGGGTATCTTGCGCTCAACGCGCACATCTGCGGTTATTTGGTCTATATGGCGTATCTTGGGAGAAAACCGACCAAGGTTTGGTATATACCTTTTGTGTTCGTGGCTATCGCGTGGGCGATCAGCATCCATACGGTGACCGCATTCCTCTATGCCGGATTCGCCGGGCGACCGTTCTGGAATTCAGCAGTCATCGCGCCGCGCTTTTTGGCGTCTGCATTCACCGCGGGGCCAGGATTCCTGATCTTGACTTTACGGGTGGTCAGGAAAGTCTCGGATTACAAGATTTCTGACAAGGCATTGATGATGTTACGCAATATCGTGCAGGTCTCTATGCTCATCAATGTCTTTTTACTGTTCTGCGAACTCTTTAAAGAGTTCTATACGGATTCAGCCCATGTTTCATCGGCGAAATATCTTTTTTTCGGCTTACACGGATTTCACGGGTTGGTGCCATGGATATGGACTGCCATGACCCTCAACGCTATCGCGCTAGTATTATTCATGTTGCCGGTATCACGCAGCCTTAAATATCTTGATGTGGCCTGCGGGTTGGCTATCGTCGGCATCTGGATCGAAAAAGGCATGGGCATGGTGGTCCCCGCTTTCATCCCGACGCCATTAGGGGAGATCGTCGAGTATTTCCCTACGCTAAACGAGTGGTTGATTTGCGCCGGTATCTGGGCGTTTGGGATCTTGCTTTACACTGTTTTTTTAAAAATGACGATTCCTGTGCTTACCGGTAGATTAAGGTTCGTGGATACCTTCCCATCACAGACGCCACATTGATCTCCGTCTGCGATATTCCCTATCGTTTACGGTAAAATACCCTTCTTTTGTCGTTGGAGTCAATAATTTAATGCAACGGATAGGAGGTAGCATATCCGTATGCACAAAGGAGAAGAGATGTATTTGTCTGATGATTTCAAGCAGGAGCTTTCTAGACGGAAGTTTTTGCATCGAGCGATCGTGATTCTGGGGGGGATGATCGGTATGGTGTTAAGCGGGATCGGTATTGGCTATTTCATCTCGCCGGTTCTTGGTAAAAAACGGGAGGATTGGGTCGATCTGGGCCCAGTGGCAGCGATCGCGCTGGACGTCCCAGTGAAGCTCGAATTCGTCGAACGCAGAAGGGATTCATGGGTCACCAATGAAAAACGCTCTTCGGTCTGGGTGTTGACCTCTAACGGCAAGGATTTCATCGCTTTCGATCCGCATTGCACGCATCTAGGGTGTCCTTATCGTTGGGATGAGGTAAAGCAGCGGTTCCTATGTCCATGCCACAATGCTGTCTTTGCGGCGGATGGGCGTGTGGTCTCCGGGCCGCCACCGCGGGCTTTAGACCGTTTCCCGGTACGCGTCAAAGCTGGACGGTTATCGATCCGTCCGCAAGTCGAAGAGAAGGTGTGATCGGGATGATCCTGCAGTGGCTCGATGAACGGACAGGGTTTAGTTCGGTTTGGCAGACGTTGTTCGTTCGTAAGATCCCTGAAGCCAAAGGGTTGACAGCATGGGCCTATACATTAGGGAGCGCCACGCTTTTTATATTCATTGTCCAAGCGGTCACGGGTGCGTTATTGGCGATGAACTACGTCCCTTCACCGGAGCATGCCTATGATTCTTTGCGGTTCATCGACGAGAAGGTCTTATGGGGAGCGTTCGTCAGAGGGTTGCATCATTGGGGGGCGACGCTCATGGTCATCCTCACAGGATTACACATGGTCAGGGTCTATTTCATGGGTGCTTATAAATATCCTCGCGAGATGACATGGGTCGTCGGGGTGGCGTTGTTGTTATTGGTCTTCGGTTTCGGGTTCACGGGATACCTGTTACCATGGGATCAGAAAGCGTATTGGTCGACCGTCGTGGGCGTCAATATGGCCGGGCAGGTCCCTATATTAGGACCTTATCTAGCCAAGGTCTTGATGGGTGGTGACGATATGGGAGCGGCGACTTTGACCCGTTTTTATGCGCTGCATGTGCTGGTTTTACCGATGATCAGCGTAGCGATGGTCGGCACACACTTGTTCTTGGTCGTATGGCATGGGATCAGTGAACCGCCAGAGCAGAAGCGCGATCCGGGTGCAGCGGGACGGTAATATGGAGCGATGGCACGAAGAATACAAAAAGCGTTATAGCCAGCTTAAGGAGCAGGGCAGGTCGTTCTTCCCCTATTCGGTGTTCAAAGACATCGTCGTCATCGTTGTGACAGCGTGTGTTTTGGGGTCGTTGGCATGGCGCTTCGGCGCGCACCTTGAAGACCTTGCCGACCCTATGGATTCGAACTACAATCCTCGACCCGAGTGGTATTTCCTGTTCTTGTTCCAGGCGTTGAAATTCTTTCCTGGAGAGTATGAAGCGGTCGCTGCCGTCGTTTTGCCTGCCTTGGGTATCGCGGTGTTGTTCCTTGTGCCGTTGTTGGACTATGGGCCAGGACGCCACCCTTTAGACCGTCTTCGGTGGACCAGTATCGGATTGGCGGCTATCACGGGGTTTGGTTACCTGACTTATTCGGGATATACGAGCCCGTTGACAAATCCGACCATCGAGAAGGACCCTTTGCTGGCGCAAGGCCGTAGACTGTTCACCGAGCTTAAATGCGCGTATTGCCATAAAGTCGCCGGTAAGGGAGGGGATGTCGGACCCGCGCTCGACGGGGTTACGGGACACAAATCCGAACAATGGCTGGCAAGGCACCTGCAAGACCCACGGTCTAATATCCCAGATTCCAATATGCCCAGATTCAACCTGTTGGATGACGAGATCCGGGGGCTTGTGGTTTATTTGAAGTCGCTAGATGTCGGGACTTACAGTAAAGCAGCGCCTAGATTGTTCGCGGAGAATTGCACAGTCTGTCATAAGGTGTACGGGGAAGGCGGTGATTCCGGGCCTGATCTGTCTTCGATCGGGTCGGGTCGTGACCAGGCTTTCATCAAGTCGTATATAGCAGACCCGGTGCAGGTCGATAGTGATTCCATCATGCCTGGTTTCAAAGGGCAGTTGTCGCAGGCGCAGATCGATGATATCGCCAAGTATCTGGCTTCCCTGAAAGGAAGATAGAGCGCTCACCAGGCGTTCTGTTCTCTAAGACCAGCGTTGTAGGACGGGTATCTTATAATTCATTGAAGAGTCTATTGTCATGGCTAAAATAGCGGTTTTAGGCGCAGGGATAACCGGGCTGTCGGCTGCTTATGAGCTGTTGCGTTCTGGTCAGAGAGGAGGCCCTCCGGTCGAGGTGCGGATTTTTGACAGCGGCAAGGTACCTGGGGGGAAGATCCAGACGCAGAAATATAAGGATTATTGGATCGAAGACGGACCGGATGCTTTCTTAACCATCAAACCCTGGGGGTTGGAGTTGGTTAAAGATTTGGGATTGACTCAAGAATTGCTCGAGACCAGTGAGGATAACAGAGGGATATTCATCTATTGGGGAGGACGGCTACGACGCTTGCCTGAAGGCATGGGTTTGACCTCGACGCCCGATCTATGGACATTGTTGACGACCGACATCTTATCCTTGACCGGGCGCCTGCGTATGCTGCTTGAGCCGTTGATCCCCGCCGGCGTGGTCGCTGAAGATGAGGCCATGGGGCCATTTTTACGCAGACGCTTGGGAAAAGAAGCGGCTGAAAGGCTGGCATTCCCCCTATTGGCGGGTATCCACGCGGGAGACCCTGATGAGTTGAGTCTGCGCAGTACGTTCCCGCAATTCCTGGAATTGACCCGTGAACATGGCAGTATCGGTAGAGGGTTGTTGCGTATCTCAAAAGGCAAGAAAAAAGCGGCTTTGTCGATGACTATGTGGGCGACGTTGACCGGAGGATTATCGCGATTGACAGAGAGTTTGTTAGGACATATCCCCAAGGATGCGGTCCATCTGGATACGCAAGTCGTCAAAGTCAAGCCTTGTGGCAGCGGCTGGGAGGTCGTTTGCGCGGATTCACAGACGTGGAAGTGTGATAAGGTCATCAGCGCTGTGCCTGCTTGGGCGTTGGCGGGGATGGTCGCCGATATCGACGGTGCGTTGGCGCGCGAATTAAATGATATCCCATTCGCGTCGACCGCTGCCGTGACTTTAGTCTATGACAAAAGGACCATCCCGGCGGTACCTAAAGGGTTTGGATTCTTGGTACCAAGGACCGAGGGCAAGAATATCACCGCAGTCACTTTTTTTTCCCATAAATTCCAGGGAGCGCCGGCTAATGAGATACATCTGCGTTGCTACCTGGGGCGCAAAGGTCAGGAAGCATTGGCCGAGAGCGGCGAAGCGCAGATCGTCAGTGTGGTCCGGGAGGAACTTTTCGAGATGCTCGGGATCGATAAACCGCCAACCTTGTCACGCGTCGCGCATTGGAACAAGGCGATGCCACAATACGCGCTGGGGCACATGCGTAAAGTCAGGGATATCGAAGCGGCTGTCGCGCGGCATCCCGGGCTTTTCATCGCCGGTTCTTCCTATCATGGCGTCGGCATCCCTGATTGCATCAGGAGTGGACGCGCCGCGGCATTGAGCGCTATCGAGGATGGCCATGGTCGAGACTAAAGCCAGATCCTTGCTTTTGGTCGGTAATCCCAACGTCGGCAAATCGGTGATTTTCCATGCGCTGACGGGGCACTATGTCACGGCCGCTAACTATCCAGGTACCACCGTCGATGTCTCGCGAGGTGATGGGGTCATCGGTTCAGAGACATATCATGTCATCGATAGCCCCGGTATCAACGCATTGACCGCGGCAGGAGATGAGGAAAAAGTCACGCAGGCGTTGTTCCCGGCCGCTAACGAAAACTGACCCAGTCCTGCTAGCGAAAACAGGACCAGGTCA
>JBBTGF010000101.1:0-1499 GCA_038041525.1 Elusimicrobiota bacterium
GATTTCCAGGGGAGTCAGCAGCATACATCATTATTTTTTGGACCTAGAGTGCAGGAGAATCTTCACTTAGCTAATATCCATGTGGTTGGGCAGCAGCCAGCTGTTGCTTTAGAGCTGGCGATAACTCCTGCATCCATCGCGCTTCAAGGACAAGTCCAGGTAACGGTCACGCTTCAAGAAGACGGCAATCCTGAAGCCAACGCGACGGTTAGCTTCCAAGCCCAGGCTTTGCCCGGTTCTGGTGGGCATGATCATGACGCCACTAGACCAGTGGGAGTGTTTTCCGCCTTGTCTTGCATGACGGGAAGCGATGGCGTTTGTTCCGTTACCTACACTGCCAGCGTCTTCGGTGGGATAGAGACTATCATAGCTTCGGCCACTGGTACCCCCCAGCAATCTCAAAATTTGATCGTGTCTGTGCCGGGATTGGCGTTGCTGGCGGATTCTACTTTTTACACGAAGGTAGGAGGAACCGTATTCCACTTAGGACCGCCTTTAAGCCCACAGGATCACAATCATTATGGGATTGCTGAATTCAACCAGGCAATCGTTAGCGTATCCAGCGTATTCAAGGAAAAATTTCCTGATAGAACCATATTCATCAACGATATGAGCTTGCCACTGGGAGGGTTGTTTGATATCGGTGGGGCATGGTCGCCGCCGCATCATTATCATCGGCTGGGGACCAGTTGTGATTATGATCTTAGTTCTGGTTTAGATAGTATTGCGAACACAAACGAAGAAAGATATTTACTGCAAGCGATTACCACCGTCAACGCTGCGCTTCGATTAGCCGGACGGCCAACATTGAGAAGGCTAACGGAGGGGACGCATTGGCATGTATATTTTCCTGGAGGAGGGCCATAAGATTATGAAAAAAGTTATTTTTGCCTTGCATATCGTCGCTTTGCTTAGTGCCCATGCCGTAGCTTCACAGCCTTTTGTACCTGCAACCAGGATTAAAGTTGATGTAAAATTAAATGTTAGTTTGTCAATTTCTTCATTCACATTTAGTTACGCTGTAGAAAGTTCCCGTGCGAGCGAGCAGTCCGTATATCAATTTTTTGTTGAAACTCGGGGCGCTTTGGTTGAGGCTCTAAGCCCATCTAAATGGACTTTCGGGAATGATGGGTTTGTTGTCATTTGGACAGCAGAGGTAGGTGGAGATATCGTTCCGGGGGGGCAATTGGATGGTTTTAAGATTAGAACCAAGGCTTTGCCGGGTCTTGTGAAGGTTTATGTCCGTGGATTGGCGCCTTTGCCGTCCGTGGAGATGGGAGAGAATCCTGAAATATTAGGCCCCATCCCCGATGAGTTTGAAGATGCCATAATATTGCCCAGCATAGGCCCCGATACTTTTGTAGCCACTGCGACTATTACAGATTTAATTTCCCGCCTCATCAGTATCAAACATCAAGCCTATTCCCTTGGTTGGATTTCTGGACCTGGGGCGGAAGGTATCGTCAACAGTCTGGACGCCAAGTTAGATGCCGCTCTAA
>JBBTGF010000102.1:0-6494 GCA_038041525.1 Elusimicrobiota bacterium
GCGCGATGCCGTTAAGAAAAGGATTGGCGCTGTAGCGGATCGGCCGCATCAGATAGTGCGGTTCTTTGGGAGCGTTCGTGTCGGTTGCGCTTTTATCGACCTTGATTGTCGTGATGGTCGCTGGCGTGCGCTTTGCCGAGGTGGCGGTTGCGTTTGCAACCTTGCCGCTTTTGCCGCAGGCTTGCGCGTCAAATGTGGCGTTTAAATCGCAGAGGGTCGTACTGTTCTTGATCTCGATCCTGGCAGGGCCGGGGCGCGCGCCCGGTTGTTCATTGGCGGCTAAAAGTGCCAGCGGCACGAGCAACACGGCCAGGGCGTGCATAATTGCTAAATTTTATCCTTGAGGGAGCTATTGCGCATGGGTCCTGGGACCTATGCAGCTACGGGACTTAAGACCACGAATAAACCCGATCGCTTCGCATATAATGAGAAATAGAGATTGCTTGAGTTATTATTATCTTAAGTAGAGAATCTATCGGGAATATCGATAGATCCTTCGCTTCGCTCAGGATGACAAGACCCCGTTCGCTGTCATTCTGAGCGCGTAGCGCGAAGAATCTATCGGGAATACCGGGAGTATTGTCAAGACTGATTTTAACGAGGTGTATATGATCAAAACTGAAAGGATCGAGAGTCTAAAAGACAGAGTCAAACGCGAGAACCTGGAAGCCATCGTGGTGACGGGGATGTCGGATCTGACTTATCTGACCGAATTACGTATGGAAGGCTATTGGATGGTGGTGGGGCGCAAGAACTATTGGGTCATCACCAATCGATTACTGAGCGGCGCTTTTGAGGCCATGGATGTACCGGAAGCCAGCTTGATCGTGCAGATGGATTTCAAGGTTGCGCTAACCGAGTTAGTCCAGAAGAGTTCTTTTCATGCCGTAGGTTTTGACGGTGAGACCGTACCCTATGGGCTAGGCAGTTACTTCGAGCATCAGGGCTACAAACACTGTCCGCATTTTATCGAACCGCTGCGCGCGGTTAAAGATAAAGAAGAGCTGGCGCATCTTAAGAAGTCCTGCCAGATTACGGCACGATCCATGGCGTTCATCGGCAAGAAGTTAAAATCCGGCATGACCGAGAAAGCGGCGGCGTATCAGATCGAGGATTTCATGCGTAAGCAGGGGGCCGAGCGCACCAGTTTCGATTTGATCGTAGGTTCGGGGCCGAATTCCGCCATACCGCATCACCGGACAGCGGAGAGGAAGATACAGGATGGCGACGCCGTGGTCGTCGATATCGGCTGTGTCTTCAACAATTATTGTTCGGACATGACCCGGACATTTTTCGTAGGCAAGAAACCCGATGAGCTTTTCAGTAAGGTGCATAAGATCGTCGCCGAAAGCCAGAAAGCGGGTATCAAGGCGGTCAAGCATGGGTTGTTGGGCAAAGACATCGATAAGGTCTGCCGTGGTCATATCGAGAAAGAGGGGTATGGCAAGGAATTCACGCATGGTACCGGTCACGGCGTGGGTTTGGACATCCATGAGTCGCCATGGGTGCGTTCGGTCAGTGAGAACAAGCTTGGGGCGGGCATGATCATCACCGTGGAGCCCGGTATCTATCTCGATGGGCGTTTTGGCGTCAGGATCGAGGATACCGTGCTGGTGACCAAGACCGGCGCGGAAGTCCTCACCAAGGCGTGAGGTGAATCGTGATCAACGCTGTTGAATTAAGACCGGGATCGGTTTTTGCCGAGAACGGGACTCTTTACGAAGTCATTACTTTTCAAGTCCATAGGATGAGTCAGGCGCAGTCTGTCTGCCGTTTAAAATTGAAGGACTTGAATTCAGGTTCCGTTGTCGAGACAAGTAAACGCTCCACGGAAGTCATCAAGAATCTGAACGTCGAGCGCCGCAAGAAAACCTTCCTTTATTTTGAGGGGGGATTGGCGCACTTCATGGACATGGAGACTTATGAGCAGATCGTGTTCCCCGAGGTGAAGTTAGGCGACAACGCCAAATTCCTCACCGAGAACCTTGAAGTCGAAGCGCTTTATGGCGATGATAAGGTTTTAGACGTCATCTTGCCTAAGAACGTGCCCTTGAAAGTGGTGTCGGCGCCTCCCGGCATGAGGGGTGATTCGGCTACCAACCCATCGAAACCCGTTGAATGCGAGAACGGCATCACGGTGCAGGCCCCGGTATTCATCAAAGCCGGCGACGTCATCCGCGTCGACGTCGAGAGTCACGAATATATTGCCAGGATCTAGATGGATATCGCGTCCTTGTTGCTTGCATGGGCCAAAGGCAAGGATTTAGCCGAGCTCCGTTATCAGGATGACGCTGGCGGCGTCGATGTTCATCTGGTTTTTGACGCCATAGCGGCCCGTCCGGGCACGCAAAAGTTCGAGAGTGTCCAATCCCCGGCTATCGGTACGTTGCTCTACGACGCGGCGCGGCTTAAGACCGGTGTGAGTCTGCGCACGGGTGACACCTTAGGCAGCGTCGATGGCGTCGGCGCCAAGACGCCTTTGTTGTGTCCTTGCGATGGCCGCGTTGTGGAGGTCGTCGCGGCTTCGGGAAAAGGTATCGGCTACGCGCAAGAGATCGCGTTGCTAGAAAAAATCCGATGAAGATATTGGTTGCCAATCGCGGCGAGATCGCGTTACGCGTCATGCGTAGTATCCAGGAGATGGGGCATTCTTGTATCGGCGTTTATTCCGAAGCGGATAAGGATTCTCCTCACGTGGAGGCGGCGGCTGAATCGTGGTGCCTGGGGCCTGCGCCCGCGGCACAGAGCTATCTTGATATCAATAAGGTCATCACTGCGGCAAAACTCTCTGGCGCCGCTGTCGTGCATCCCGGATATGGATTCTTGTCCGAGAACCCAGATTTTGCCAGCGCTTGCGAGCAGGCGGGCCTAGTTTTCATCGGTCCGCGCGGTGCGGTGATGCGCGCTTTGGCGGACAAAGCCGCGACCAAAGAGCGGGTGGCTAAAGCCGGTGTGCCGGTCATCCCTGGCAGCCAGGGGCCGGTGTCTGACCTTGAGCGCGCCAAAGCTTGCGCGCGTGATATCGGTTATCCCGTTTTAGTTAAAGCCAGTTTTGGCGGCGGCGGCAGGGGTATCTATCCGGCTGCCAGTGAGACTGACCTTGCCCGCGCTTGGGAGATGGCGCGGTCCGAGGCTAAAGCTGCGGTGGGTAAGACCGAGCTTTATCTCGAACGTTTTCTTGATGATTCGCGCCATATCGAAGTGCAGGTCGCTATTGATAAAAAAGGCGTTTGTCGCGCTTTCGTGGAGCGGGATTGTACCATCCAGCGGCGTAACCAGAAATTACTCGAGGAGTCACCGTCGCCTTTCGTCACTGCACCCGTGCGCGCCAAGATGCTGGCGGCTGCGGTGAAAGCGGCCACGGCGTGCGAGTTGACCGCGCTTGCTACTGTCGAGTTCTTGCTGGTGGCGCAGAAAGACGAGTTCTATTTCATGGAGATCAATAAACGTATCCAGGTTGAACATCCGGTCACCGAGGAGCTCTTGGGTCTTGACCTGGTGCGCCTGCAAGTGGCGTTGGCTTTAGGCGAGCCGATGCCCGCGTTTAGCCATATCGAGGATCCGGGTAGCGCTCACGCCATCGAGGCGCGCATCAATGCCGAGGATCCGGCGCAAGGTTTTCTGCCGCAGGAAGGTTGGGTTGATTCGTTGATCTTGCCGGGCGGGCCCGGGGTGCGCGTCGATACGTTTTTAAAAGACCACTTGTATGTCGGCAGTGACTATGACAGCCTGCTTGCCAAGGTCATTGCTAGCTCTAAACAAGGCAGGTCACAGGCGCTGAGCAAGTTGCGGCGCTGTCTAAGTGAGCTTAAGATCGAAGGTTTGATGACCACGGCGCGTATGCACCGTAGACTTGTCGATGACCCGATTTTTACCCAGTCAGAGCGTTGGTATTCGACGGGTTTTATGGCACAGTGGTTGCAGACCCAGAAATGGAATTAAGGTTTTTCTGTCATTGTGAGTTGTTTTCTGTCATCCTGAGCGAAGCGAAGGATCAATAAAGAGGAACTTATTGATTGATTCTTCGCTACGCTCAGAATGACAGACGGACGCTCAGAATGACATTGAGAGTAGTTAAGGAGGATGCGATGACCAAGATCCAGGATTTTCCGGCGTTAGTCGAACAGCGTTTTAAAGAGACGGCAGACACCTTGGCCGCCTTGGCTAAGGATAAGAAAGCGCAACAGATGGTCATCAAGATCGCCGAGGCGTGTATCGCTTCTTTGAAGGGTGGCCGCCGTATCATGATCTGCGGCAACGGCGGTTCGGCCGCTGACGCGCAGCATTTTGCCGCCGAACTCGTGGGGGGCTATACCAACCACAACCGGCCCCCGGTCGATGTCATCGCGCTGTCGACCAATACGTCGGCGTTGACCGCCATCGGTAACGATTATGAGTACGCCGTCGTTTTCTCCCGTCAGGTGGAAGCGCACGCCGCCAAGGGTGACATTGTCATCGGTATCACCACCAGCGGTAATTCAGTCAACGTCATCCGCGCCATGCAAGCCGCGCGTAAAGTGGGCGCCTTGGCGGTGGGCATGACCGGTAAGGGCGGCGGCAAATTGGTGGCCGAGACCGATTTATGTTTCCATGCGCCGTCTGATTGCACGCCGCGCATCCAGGAAGCGCATATCACCGCGATCCACGCGGTCTGCGAACTAGTCGAAGCAGCGTTGTTTTGATGGCGACATCAGCTATTGTCCTTGATTCCAAGCGTAAGCTGGCCGTAGTCGTAGCGCGGCTGCGCCGACAGGGAAAAAAGATCGTATTCACTAATGGTTGTTACGATATCTTGCATCCCGGTCATGTCGCGCTGCTTAAGAAAGCGCGCGCCTTAGGCGACGTGTTGATTTTGGGGCTCAATTCGGACGCCTCGGTGCGGGGGCTTAAAGGTCCCTCACGGCCGATTCTCAAACTGCGGGAGCGTTTGGCCGTTTTATCAGCCGTGCGTTTTATCGATTTTTTGGTCCCATTCGGTGAGGCTACGCCAGCGAGGCTCATTAGTCTGATCCGTCCCGATGTTTTGGTCAAGGGTGCGGATTGGTCGGCTGGAACCATCGTCGGCAGTGATGTCGCGAAAAAGACCGTACGTTTTCCGCTGGTCAAAGGACTCTCCACCACTGCACTCATCGAGCGTATCCGCCATGGCGCGTAAGTCCGCATATATCCTGGCATTGTCTTGTTTGACGTTGTGTTCGTGTGTAAGTGTCAAGGAACAGGTCAAGACCCCGCGTTTGAGCTGGTCTGTTGAGACGTTTGATGACGCGTCGGATCATAAGCAGGCTGACCTTAAGCTTAGTCCCGGAGATTTTGGCCGTGTCATGCACGCGCAGTTCGATGCGCAGGGCGATCTGCATGTCGTCTATGTCATCAAGGACCGTATGGTCTATGCCAAGCGTGGTCACGCGCCCGGCGCTCGTCAAGCGTTGGTCAAAGAGCCGTTGCCGCTGACTGTCGGTGAATTTGCGCGTGACATCAGGGTCGTCACCGGCAGTGGTTTGACGGCTGTGGCGCCAGGCGTGCATGGTCTTTCCTATATGCAGCGTGTTAATGATGGATGGGCGGTGCGCTTGATTGCTGACAAGATCGGTCAAGCTACGCTTTGGACCGTCACTTTAGGCGCGCAAGGCAATCCCGTCATTGCTTATGCCAATGAAACGGGGGGTATCGCTTTTATCGAGCCGGAGGGCGCCGCTTGGCAGGAATTCCGTGTGCCGATGGCAGAAGAAGGATGGCGTTTGCGTTGTTTGACTGCGGCGTTCGATAGTCAAAAACGTCTGCATGTGGGGTTTGTCACCAGTCAAAACGACCGGGTCAAATTGTGGCACGCGGTCAGGGACCGTGCCTGGAGCGTGGAAGACCCGGTCTATAAAGGTAAGCGTGGCGAGGTCGAGGCATGTAGCGCTGTCTTTGATGGCGATCTTGCTTTAAGCGCCGCCGTGGTCGTGGCGGAGGGCGCTAATGACAGGCTCATCTTCATCTCACGCAAAGGCAAGAAGTGGCAGGATGAGGTTTTAGCCGACCCTTTTATCGACGAACAGCATCTGGCGCTGTTCTCGTATGTGTTCGATACCGCAGGTCGGGCGCATCTGGTCTTCTATGATGCGCAAGCCAAGACCCCGGTCTATCTTTTCAAAAAACCTAATGGCGCCTGGGGAAAGATGAGCATCGGTTCCGCCGTCGATACCCAGGTGCGCCCCACCATTGCGATCGACCCTTCAGGCAAAGCCTGGATTTTGTTCCAGGATGCCGCCAGGAACTCCTTGCGCCTCGCCCGCCAGCGTTGACAGAGAGTTGATATCCCTGGGATAAAGCATTCCTGATATACTTAAACCATGGGACAAGAGATGGGCCTATCCAAGTGGTTGGCATTGAGCCGTAGCGAACAAGCCGATCATTTAAAGCGGTCTCAAGAAGAAAAATCAATGCAGTTGCGCCACTCCTGACTTCCGCAATGGGACACCCTGACTATTGATGGATAATTCCATAAAGAA
>JBBTGF010000103.1:0-2697 GCA_038041525.1 Elusimicrobiota bacterium
CCGGGGACACCATACGCAATTCGGAATCCGAATTGCGTATGGTGTCCCCGGAATTCAAAGCCCCCAACCCCAGCCCGATCAGCAATGGCAAGAGCGGCATGAAGCCTTTGCCTTTGCGCGCCGCGCTCTTGATGGATGAGACGATTGTGAGGGGCGAGGCCGTCGGAGTTTCTGTTGATATGGCCTTGAGCCGGGTGGCGTCGGTGTGTCTGTCGACGCGTTCCAAGGTGATCTCTGTTCGTGTGATAGCCTCGGCCCTACTGTCGACGAGCGTGACCCGGATGCGTCCATCCGCGAGCGGGATGATGTCAGTGATATCCATCGCAGAGGAGAGGATGGCTTCGCCGTTGATAAACAATGTGTCGGTGAATCCATCGACGCCGACATAAAGGAGTCTGTTGTCTTGGCTGAAGTAGGGACCCCTGGCGTGGTTATGTTTTGGTCCTTGATGGTGGATGCCGTCTATGATCGTAATCATGCTTTGCATTCCGCCGGCGTCGTATGCCCGATAGGCGGCGAAGGCGCCGTTATTGGATTCGTGATGGTTATCAGTCAGGTCAAAGGTGGGGCCTTTGAACCCACGCCAGCTGACGGATTCTTTGCTGAGCTGGCGACGATCTTTGTTGAATTCAGATGCAGTTTTGGGGTCAGTACGGTAAGCGATGGGCGCTATCCTGTCTGCCGACGTTGTTCGACGGATGAGCCAATTGTCTTGGCTTGCGCTTATGAGTTTGGGTAGTGCGGCGGGATCTATTTTCTTTGCTATCTGCAAGGCTGCAGCCGCCAATGCGCCCAGGGCCAGCAAAAGACCCGATACCGGGGCAGGATCGCTTGGAAGCAGAATCGCTTTGCAAGAATAGATTTTTTGGGTTATACTCTTAAAAGGTAACGATAAATGCCGCAGGTTAATCTGACTTTTCATCAAATCGAGCAAGCCGTAGCTAGCTTGAGCGCCAAGGAGAGGTTTATTCTGGCCAGTAGGTTGGGACCCGAATACATCGCGCAGCGCCTTGACGCGGTGATGTCTAAGGTCCGCAAGCATATCGCCGGAAAAAAACTCAAGGACAGCCGTATCTCGCAGATCATCGAACAAGCCAGAGAAGAGTTTCATCTTGCCCGCCAAACTCATCGCCGTTATTGATACCAATGTTTTGATTCGGGCCAGCTTGGGTAGCCCTTTGTGTTCGGATCTTGTCGAGGCGTTAAAGAAAAGAGAATTTATACCCTTATTTTCCCCTCTTATGTTGTGGGAGTTAGAAACCGTGTTATCCCGTCCCGTTTTCAAGCTTTCATCCGTCGTTGTCGCGGAAATGCTTATGCTGTTTAGGCTTGTAGGCATAGAAGTCCGGGTCACGGAATCGATATCCGATTGCCGGGACGCTAAAGATAATATTTTTTTGGAGTGCGCTTGGGCAGGGAGCGCCTCGGTCATTATTTCTTTGGACGTTGACCTGCTGACGCTCGATCCTTGGCGTGGGATTCCCGTCATTACGCCAAAAGTATTCTTAGCTGTTTTAAGAGCGGAATAGTTCGCTGCCAATCCTAGCCCTATCAATAGCGGCAAGAGCGGCATGAACCCCTTGCCCTTGCGCGCCGCGGCTTTGAGGGCGTTTAAGCTGCTGGTTGCATCAGTATGGACGTTGTCTTCCTGTGAGATTTGTTTCAAGGACTCGTCATGCGCGCGTAGATAAAAGTCGAATTCCTTGCCCGTCATCCAAGTGGCGCGTCCATTCCTATCGATCTCGATCTCGAGTTCGTTAGCGCTGTTGAAGCGTAGATCGTTGAATCTGACGTTAGACGCCGCGACGATGCGGCCGTCAAGCAGGGCCTTATATTCGTCGCCGTCTTTGCCGATGGCGCCGATATGCCCGTCGGTTGACCAGCGGGTTTTGAATACGCCCTTGCTATTGGGTACGGAGGAGTGCGAGTCAAGCGTGTCTGAGATTTTGATCAGCTCAGCGTCGCCGTCTTTGTGTAAAACATAGACAGCGCCCCCTCTGGGGCCCTCTTGGAAGGACTTGGCGTCGATTTTTTCGCCAGCCGGTCCTTCAGCGATCATGCCTCGATTGTCAGCGGTGAAGAGGTGCGTTCTTGCGTTGCTTTCCGTGATGAACGCGGTTCCATTGAGTACGCCATTGGCGAGCTTGATGGCCGTGACATTTTCGTAGGGGCCGTAAGCGAAGCGGGTCACATCGCTGTTGATAATGCCGATACTGATTGTTCCCTTTTCATTATCAGTGTAGGTGAAGTAGACGGTCCTGTTATCGCCCATGAGCTGTGGGCCGCTGATGAGTTCGGTGAACGCGGGGCCTGCGGTTTCATCGCCAATGCCGTCGAAATAGATCAGGGTCATCTTGTCTTTACCTAAGCGCGCGGCAAAAGCCCGGAGCTTGCCGCCGACCTTCAGGACCCGGTCGACTGGGATGCTTTTATATGCGCGCGTGCGCCCTGCGGGGTAGGCGAGGTTACCGGGATATTCGATGTATTGATTCCCCAGGAGGTTGCCTTTGCGCGTGAGGCCATGTAAAGGTTTGCTGGCGCGGTTCTGTTTCCAGGCGCTGACCTTCGCATGGAGCCATGGTAGGCTGTTGCAGATCAGTAAGAAGAAAGCGATGCCGATAGCTAATCCGCTAAACATTGTGAAGCAAGTGGTGAACCAAATGGCTAAGTCTGGGTGGATTGATTCCGGGGACAGCC
>JBBTGF010000104.1:0-3357 GCA_038041525.1 Elusimicrobiota bacterium
AGCGGGTTCTTCGACCCCCTAGGCTTCGACGCCAACGCTGTCCACCGACGGCTTAAGACTTTTAGGGCCAGTCATGGTAAATCGCGAATTCCGGCCTCGAATGCCTGATGGCTTACAAATCGTACCAACAAGCGGCATCTCAACAGTCCGAGCAGCCTGCTAAGGACAGCCCCGCCACCCCTGTCTTGTCTCGCCTTTCCAAGCTCCTGCCGTACTACCTCGAATGTATTTACGAGGATGGAAAACCTGGAGCAAGCTATTTCCTGTCCGAGGAAGGTAAAAAGTTTCTTGTGCCGCCACTCAAGAAGGAATGGAGTGCAGCAGATCTGGGAAACATTTCGATTCCGCTCGGCCCGGAGAGATCCAACTTCGCAAAAACGCTTCGCCAGCAGCGCGGAACGAGCACGCTATTCTACGGCTATCCGTTGTTCGTTCGTTGGGTCGAAAAGTCCCAAAAGGGCTGGACAGGCGGGTTCGCCGTTCCCGTCTTTTTACAAGCCCTAGAGTTTGAAACACGAAACAATGCACTCGAATGTCGAATTTCAGGCGAACACATCAGGATCAACGGGGTATTCCTAGACCAAGTCTTTAAGACGAACGAAGAAAAGCGCGCCTTCCTTCGAGATATGTGTTCAACGTCAGCCAAAATGGGACACTTTGACCTGAAAAACCCCGGAAGTCCGACGGCAAAACAGCTGACCAACCGTAAGTCTTTCTGACCCTAGCTACGACTAGGTAACTTTTCCTGCCACGAAATTGTTCACGATTTCGGCGTAAATTTGATTGCTGACTTCAAAGTAGTCAAAAACTGTAAAAGCTGGATCAAGCAAGGCCTTTACATGCTCCGGGAGCTTGGCCTCAATCTCTAAAAGTGACCCACAGATTTCACTATCAATGACATCCTCATGTGAAATCCGACCGTCGCGCATCCGCCGATTCGAGGTGGCAGTCATGGCTCGGCCCCTTAGTCCACTATGCCGGAGCCGCACGTGGAGGACGCTTGCAGGATCAACGCCCAGGCGCGAGTGCAGACGTGCCAGAAAGAGGAGCGCTTCGGCCACCCTAGCAATCCTAGTGTTGAAAGAAATATTCAACTTCTCTGAAGTCCAAGTATCCTCAAATAGTGACTTAAGAAGAAAAAAGTCTCCATTCCGTCTAAGCGCCCAGTAATCGTAGGTTTTTCGCTCTATGCTGGCAGTGTTGCTGATTTCGGTCAGAATACCGTAAGCCGTCGGCTTCGGTTTGTACTCAGCTTGGTCGAGCACAATGCCGATGGGCCAGCCAAACGTGTGGATTTGCGAGTCCCTGACCGCCCGAAGAAGCTCAGCCTGGGACTTAGTATTCTGTTGCGGGAAAAGGCTCGCCATCAGTTCTATGTAACCGGGCATTTTCGCCTTCAAAATCCCCTCCTCTCCTGCCTTTCGGTGCGCACCAAACCACTCTTCGTCCCAGGTGAAATCTCGGGTCTTCTCACCAGCAGGAGCCAACACAGCCAGCCTGCGGCGAATCCTCTTTTCTAATTCTGTGCGAAAGGCCGACAAATCGTTAGGTTCCCAGTATAGGAGGTCGTACCCCGCTAGGTCAAAATGGACCTTGGGTTCTCCGGGCTTGCGTCCAGGTCGATCCGGTTTATGATCTCCACGTACCGTAAGAATCAGATGCTTGAATTTATCGATCCCCATGGCGAAGCCAACTTCGAGATAGCAATTTGGTCTCTCATTGGTCAGGTCGGCCACGATAATGTCGGCATCCTGAATGAATTGGATAATCTCACTTTTCAGCAAGCCGCCCTGGTTGTGTTTGTCAACCCGGCGAGGTTGGAAACCGGTCGCCGCAAGCGCTGGAACGATGGCTTCCTCGTAGACCTTATCCAGATCTGCGTTCCCTATCTGCATAATAATAAAGCCCTGTGCCATCGGTAACGATTTTACAAAACGGGTCTAGGGAGGGACTGTCCGGGAACACCGTAAACGATTCTGCCTCCCAATGAGTTTGCATCCCGGCTTTAATTCCCGAGATAACGCACTCTACTTCGGATTAATCGTCGTCGTTGCGCGGGAGTTTAGGCAGTTTGCCGGCTTTTTCCAAGGTGGCTTTGAGGTAATCGCCCCAGGCGTCAGCCTTTGAGGCGTCGTGGGGCTTGAGCCATTTGAAGGTGGAGGCGATCTGGTGCGATAACTTTGACGAATCTTTCGATTCATTCACCCAAACTGAAACATATTGATCAGGAATTCTAAGAAAGTTAAGCGACCTGTCAGCTCGCACATGCTCCAGCGTCGACACGTTGCCTAATTTTTTCGATACTAAATCACCCTGCCAGGCACGATGGCATTCGATAAAGTCTTCTTCGGAAGAGTGTACGCTCACGGCGACAAGGAATACCCCGTCATATCCTTTAGTGCCGATTGCCATAGACTCGGGAAAACAAGTATCGCCCATTCCTGCGCCGGTTCTATCAGCATCAACCTTTGAAGCAGGGTATTCTATGCTGAATGGGCCAACGCCTTCCTCCTGGCCATCGTAAATAGCCCAAGGCTTTTTCTGGCATGAGGCCATCATCAGTCCAGTCAACAATAAAGCTATACAACTATTTCGCATCTAATGGACTCTCTTCTATATTCCATATTTTTTTGAAAGGAGTTTGGTATTCAGTTTGATGTTTGACGACAAAACTCGTGATATTAAAAGCCTGGCTCAATTTTTTGACTTTTTCGTATTCCTCTTTGAGCTTAGGCGTGAATGGCATCCAGCTGGCATGTAAATGCCTGCCGCAGTCAAGGTCTTTATGAAGCGATTTCGTGTTGCCACAGTTGACGTTCTTGCCATTGACGGTCTTGGTCACCGCGCCGGTGTTGCCGATAAATCCTATAGGGTCGCCAGGTTTAAGCTCTTGGCCAGCGGAAACCAGAAGACCGCTGTTCTGTTTATCCTCACCTTTAATTTTATCGCCAAAGTGATGGTATATGAGTAGGCCGGAACCGTCGGTGAGTTCGACGACTACCATGTTACCAAGACCATGGTCATTGTTGGCCAATCTTTTTTGTTCCTCATTGGCGCCCTCTGGCACACTCGCCTTTCTGTACCCCGCCCAAACCACGGTTCCCGGCAGACGATTGATTGCCATGCTGCCATTAGGGGCCTCGATGTCGAGACCGCCGTGGTGTGGCCTAGTGCCTGATTTCCCGAACCCGGAAGTCAGTTTAACGGAATCATCGGTACGCTTGGGCCCGACGACAAAGAACATGGGCGTGGGTTGCAGACCCGCCCTTGAATCAGCGATGTAGTTTAAAGCGTCTTTGTCTGCCCGGCCGCTAACGAAAACTGACCCAGTCCTGCTAGCGAAAACAGGACCAGGTC
>JBBTGF010000105.1:0-456 GCA_038041525.1 Elusimicrobiota bacterium
GTCTCCGAATTCGTCGGTGATTTTTACCAGGATTTTTCCGCAGAGGATGCCACGGATCCCAAAGGTCCCGCCAAAGGCGACTTACGGGTACTGCGCGGCGCTTCGTGTTATACGGACCCGGATAAGATCCGCTTGGCTGAGCGCAATCATTTCAGCATCCCGGAGCGCTCCTACAACGTCGGATTGCGCCTCGTACGCACCAAACGCTAGGTAGCAGATATATTTGTCACGTCATTCCCGCGAAAGCGGGAATCCAGACCCTATTCTAAAGTTCCGTACAAATCGTTCCATTCTGGATTGTTCTCTTCGATCAATTCAATTTTCCAGGTCCTATTCCATTTTTTAATCGCCTTTTCGCGTTCGATGGCTGACTCCATTGAATCATAAATTTAGGGACTAAGGTCCTAGGACTAGTACTCTTTCCGTATAGGTCTAAGGACCCTGGGTTTATGGGAC
>JBBTGF010000105.1:466-5862 GCA_038041525.1 Elusimicrobiota bacterium
TTGCCGTCAAATTATTACCAACGTATGCCTAAGAAGATAGCCTGTCTCATTCTGTCATTTCTTATCTTGTTTAAGACCGTTCCTTTAGAAGCCGCGGTGCGGGGAAATGCATACAAGGTTGGCAACGGGGAGAAAGCCGTTGGCATCGCCGAAGAATTCTTTGACGGAGCAAATTTAGACCCCACGGCTTCCATAAAGACCACTCCCCGGGCATTGGATGTGCGTCAAGAACTCAAGGGCAGAAAGGCCGTATCCGGGGCGTTCGGGGAGAGCCGGGGCGGGACCGATCCCGCGCCGCCAAGCTTCAGCCGCCCAGTAGCTCCTTACCGGGACAACCAAAAGCCTTCAGGCACCATTGATAGCAAGCAGGAGACCCCTTATTGCGACGCGGAGTGCGAGAACAGAAAGTACGAGGACGCCAAGAGGAAGCAGAAACTCGAACAAGAGCAATACGACAAGAACTGGAGTGAAGCCAATTCCGTGACTGAAAAAGGATATTACCTGACTATCCTGGGCAGTCTGTTCCTGGGCGCGGCGGGATTCATCTTCGGGTTATCAGCCGTGGCCACCGGTGGGATGTTCTTAGGCGGACTATTCACGTTGGCAGCCACCATGAAGTCGGGTCCCACAGGTTTCCATGAGTTCATCGGCGCTCTTGCCATGTCGCCTATCGCCTTAGCCTGGGGTATCGGCTCCGGAGCCCTGGAAGCCTTAACCTTCGGCAAGATCAAACCATCCCTGTTTAAACGCAGTAACCCTAAAGGCGCGGAATCCTTGCTTGCCGCCTTGGAGCGTGGTGGCCGCATCGCCGGACAAGCCGTGGCCTTGGCCGGTGCGGGAGCCCTGGCTTTGGGTTCAACCGGAGTTATCGCATTGCCGATCGCCTTATCTCCAGTCTTGGGACTTGGTGTCGCTGGTCTAGCCGTCACTTCATCCGCCTATAGGGTGGGGGATTGGTACTTCGGGGAGAAGAAACCCCAGCAAGAGATCAATGCTTTACGCCAGGAACACCTTGTTCTTGTCAAAGAGGAAGGTCACTTGCGTGAACAGGTGCAAAAGCGCCAGGAGACCTTGCTTGAACTACAAAAAAAATTGGTAGCCAAGCTGACGCCGATAAAGGTTCCTCAAGATGACGGCATCGATGAGGAAGTCATGCGCGAGAATGAAGACTCCTCCGTCATGTACGGTTGGCCCGCACCCCCCAAGACCAAGGAAGAAGTCATCGCGGAGCATGACCGTAAAGAACAAGCCAAGCTCGCTACCGACAAGCCTTCCGCTTCTCGCGCGGGCAAGCGAGACCTTGTTAAGCAGCTCAAAGAGAAGAATAGCCGCAGTAGGGAAATGATAGAGAGTTTGGTTTTGCAGGAAGAGCACGCTGTTAGAATGGAGGCTTTCTACACCAAGATGCTCAAAGGTGATTATGTGGCTGTCGGTACCAAGCATGAGCACAAGAGTCTTATGCCGTTGACGGGTCAGGATTGCCCTGAAGCGGGCTGTCCCGAGGCCACAGACGCTGATAGCGTTCGTATCAAGCAAGAATATCCAGATGACCCAAGGGCTTTACAGGTATTGCGCTCGCAAGACAAACTCAAAGAGAGCTTGCCATTTACTATCTATGTTTCCCGTGATTCGCTTAAAGCCGCGCAACAGACGACGGCGGGATTCCTGGAGCCGCGCGCCTCCCATGAGCATATGGGCAGTGACAACGCGGAGCCTAGGGGTAGCGCCTTAGTAATCCAAGAGAAAGCCACGGTCGTCTTCGCGAGCTATTATCTTTCTGGAGAGGATAAGAATAAGTCGTTATCTGACTTGCGCCACGAGCCCCAGAATCCTATGGGTGATTCCATTACCAAGGGTCTAGGCAACGCCGTGGTTTTGCAGCCGGAGGGCACGCTTACTCGTCTGTATTTGAACCAACATCTAGGCGACAAAGAGATAAACTTAAAAGATGCTCAAGAGCTTATCGATAAGGCCAGGGCTGCGGCCAAGCGTGATAAGAAATCTGTCCAGGCCCCGGTCATTCCCGGCAAGGATTGCCGCTATATGATCGATAAAGGCTGCAACCCAGGTATCTTCGTCAAGGCAGGCGACACTGTCGAACCGGGTACTCCGATTGGAACTATTGGTAACACTGGCCGGATGCAAAGCTCAAGGGACCCCGCGCAGGATATGGGCACGCATCAGCATATCGGCGTCATCGAAGTCGATGCGGAGAAAAACCCTAGGATGAAGGCGCTACGGGATGGCGTGGCAGATCCAGGGCTATGCGGACCAAAGGGAGTAGATAATCTCTGCATTACGGCAGACCAGCAAAAAGAATATTATCATAAGATTCGAGAAGCTTATTTCATGGCGCTAGGCTACGAATATAACAAGCAGACTAATCAAATTACAGCAGATTCACTTTTCAATAATGTAAATCGTTCAATGAAAGTCATGGAATTTATCGTAAAAGCAAACAATAATAAGGCGTTGGGCAATTTTAGCGCCGCCTTCATGAACCCTTGGGAAGCCAGGATCGAGCGGTCAGAAAATACCCCAGTAAAATCGGAGTAACCATGAGAAGACTGTCATCAGCGGCGCTGTTCATCGGAGTCCTGCTTCAAGCGGCTTCATGCTCGCGGCAACAAGAACCGCTAGCGCAGCCAAGCGAGAGGGAGAATCCGACATTCTGGGAGAGTGCAAAATATCCATTGCGCATAGATTTCCGTCTGCCGAAAGAATTACCAATGCGGGTAAATGATTATAACCGTGATTGGATACATGTCGAAGTTGACTTCACGGCAATCAACATAAAAGAAGATCCAGATATCGAGACGGGAATATTTAACGCCATGATTGATATTGAATTTTTCTCAAAGCAAGAATATTTCGTGAAGAATTTTAGCGTTTACGATCCTAGTTTGATCAAGGATGCCATGGTGGGTAATATTCCAGCGATTCGCTATTCTCATACCGATCATATGCTTCTCATCCCTGGTCAGTATGTGAAAGTCACCAGCGGCTGGGGAGGACATGATTGTGAGCGATATGCTGCCGGTAAAGAACGCGCTGATTGTGAAACCAGCCAGCAACATCGCGAGCTTGTGCTAAGTAGTTTTCACTGGACTAAACCCATTGACACTTCTTCCAAGGAATTCCACGATTGGAAAGTCCACATTCTTTCTTTGATCGAGAAAGCCCGTCAGTCTACTACCACGAAAAGTAGCCTGTCCCCTTAAACCTCAAAAGATAAACACAAGGCTGCTTCATGAGAGGGTCTGGATTCCCGCTTTCGCGGGAATGACGGAGTCGGAACGTAATGCTATTGCTGACAATTTTAGTTACTAGTTTTAAATTTTTAGGTCAGATTCAAATACTTTTACGGTTACCTTTTTGCTTTCATAGAACCATTGCAGGAGGTTACGATTTTCCTCAGCTAGCTGCTTTCGTTGCTCAGTGTCATTGTAATTATTTCCGCGTAGATTTTGATTGGCTAAGTGAAGTTTGTAGGCATTTCTTTTGATGGAGTCTAAATGCATTTGGATATTTTTATCAAAAAGAAAGTATTGTTCAGCAGTATTTTTTACGAAGGAACTGATGCTCTCGAATTTTGGAGTAGCGTTTGCAATAATTTCTTCGATAAGGTCAATACTTGCTTTGTATACAAGGACTTTGCGCTCGTAGGTTAGGTGGCGATTGTTTGATTTTTCGATTCTATACTGTAAAACCATGATGCATACGGTAGCGATACCGATAACTAGTGTTAGTAGTCCTTGTAGCGGTTCAATCATATGTTTCAGGCAGTACATAGGTTATCAGTACCCCGACGTGATCCAGACTGTTTTGAATTCCAGATAGCGTTCCAGTCGGGCGCGGCCTTGCGCTATCAGTGAGAGTTGGTCCGGCTCCTTGTCTGTTTCAAGGTAGGTGCGTTTCAAATTCGAGACTGAAAGTTCTTCGATCTGCTTGCCCATCTGTGGGGTTCCGGTGTAATCCATCATGGCGATGGCTCGGTGGCTGGCCATGGCCGGGGCCAATTCGTCGTGTTTGCCGGTCAAGATGTTGACAGCGCCGCCCGGTACGTCGGAGGTCTCGATGACTTCGATCAAGTCCGTTGCGGTCAGCGGGTATTTTTCCGATGCCACGATGATGCAAGCGGCGCCGGCAGCCATGGCCGGGGCGATCTTATTGATGAGCCCTAAAAGCGGCCAGGCGTCGGGCGCGATGAGCGCAGAAACGCCGACCGGTTCGGGATAAGTGATGTTGAAATCTTTCTGGGTCACCGGATTGACGTTACCCGTGTATTTGTCCGCCCAGCCCGCGTAATAGAGGGTGCGCTCGACTGCAACGCGGACTTCCGTCGCCGCAGTTTCGGGTTTGACCCCGGTCTGTAGCACGATTTTAGCCGCGAATTCCGCGGCGCGACTCTCCAGCATCTCGGCTAAGCGGTAAAGGATCTGTCCGCGGTTGTAGGCCGTGGCCTTGCCCCAGCCCTCTTGTGCTTTGAGCGCGGCTTCCACTGCGTCGCGTACGTCTTTTTTGGAACCTAGATTCACATTGGCCAGGAGCTTCTTGCCCGTGTGGTCGAAGACTTTGTAATAGCGGCCTGATTCACTGCGTACTTGCTTACCGCCGACGAGCATCTTGGGCGTCTTCCAGACGGTCTGCACGGAGAGCATCTCGGTGAGGCGGGTCTTTTGCATTCGGGGTAGTGGCGCCGGCTGGTCGGTCGGCCGGATTTCGGCCTTGAGATATTCCCGTAGCCCTAGCGGTCCGCCTTCGCGCCCGAACCCCGACTCCTTGAAACCGCCGAATTCGGCTGCCGCGTCGAACTTGTTGGCGCTGTTGCCCCAGACCGTGCCTGCGCGCAATTTCCGGCTCACCTCGATCATCTTGGAGACGTCTTTAGTCCAGACGCTGGCGGCCAGGCCGTAAGGCGTGTTGTTAGCTAGTTCCACGGCTTCATCAGGCGTGCGGAAAGTCAGCACCGAGAGCACGGGGCCGAAGATCTCCTCTTGCGCGATGGTATGGGAGGGTTCCACGTCCGTGAAGATGGTCGGGGGAAAATAGAATCCTTGCGCCGGGCAGGTGAGATCGGCCTGCCACATCTTGGCGCCTTCTTTTTGTCCCACAGCGGCATAGCGGCGGATCTTTTCTAATTGGGCCTTCGAGTTGATCGCCCCCATGTCGTTGTTCTTGTCCATGGGGTCTCCGACGCGGATCTTGGCGGCGCGTTCTTTGAGCAGGGTGATGAATTTTGGCGCGATACTTTCCTGTACGAAGAGCCGTGAGCCGGCGCAACAGACTTGGCCTTGGTTAAAGAAGATGGAGTCCATCCCGCCTTCGCCGGCCTCGTAGAGCGGGGCGTCTTCGAAGACGATGCACGGGGATTTGCCGCCGAGCTCCAAGGAGAG
>JBBTGF010000106.1:0-13107 GCA_038041525.1 Elusimicrobiota bacterium
ATTCTTCATTACCTCTTTTGCAATCGGATCATTTAAGATCCGTGACCTGCACCGTCAGATGACAGAGCTTCCTTTTGAAAGGGAAAGCGCGTCCCATCGAACCCGCGCGCATACGCTTCAAAGGCGGCGCTTGATCGACGAAGCAACTCTTGATCCATGCCTCATTGAGTTCGATCTTCCTGCCAAGCTTGCCGCCAAGATTGGCGACCGCCGACTGCAGGGTCTTACTGACGAGCACCGAAGCGCGCTTGGGAGCGAGCTCGAGCGTCGTGACCGCTTTAGCGGCATTCTTGCCGCGGATGGCCTTTAAGACCAAGTCTACTTTCCGGGAACTCGTTCGCGCATATCGCGCGTAAGCAACAGCATCAGCCATGATAACCTTTAGCTCCTTAAGTTTTAGCCGTGGCTTCTTTAGTGTGCGCCTCGCCGTGGCCCCTGAAGAAGCGTGTGATTGAGAACTCACCAAGTTTGTGTCCGACCATCTGCTCCGTAACGTACACGGGAAGGAATCTCCTTCCATTGTGCACCATGAACGTATGACCGACGAAGTCCGGGACGATCGTGCATGACCTGGCCCACGTCTTGATGGGAGATTTCTTCCCACTGGCGTTGACCGTCTGGATCTTTTGCAAAAGATTCCAGTCGACGTAAGGTCCTTTACGTGAAGATCGTGACATATAAAACCTCCGAGCGGCCACCTATCGCTAGGTGGACGCAGCCTCCGTGACGGCGACTGACGATTGCCGTCTGTCGCGCAAAATCATATGTGTCCACTGCTTTTTGTGCCTGGTCTTCAAACCCTTGGATTTCTGCCCCCAAGGACTCTGCGGGTGGTTCATACCCTTGGATTTACCACGACCGCCTCCGAGAGGATGGTCACAAGCGTTCATAGCGCTACCCCGCACAGTGGGCCTGATGCCTCGATGCCTATTGGCGCCGGCATATCCGCGGCTGACCGTATTATGCTCGATGTTGCCGACCTGGCCGATAGTGGCCATGCAATCTTTATCAACCAACCGGACTTCACCAGAAGGCATCTTTAAAGTGACTTTCTCTTTATTCTTAGCCATCAACTGCACTTGAGCCCCGGCGCTCCTAGCCATGGCCGCACCCTTGCCGGGCATCAGCTCGATAGCATGCACGAACGTACCTTCGGGGATAGCCCAAAGCGGCAGCGCGTTGCCTGTCCTGATAGGAGATTCGGGTCCCGACATGACCGCGTCACCGACTTTGACGCCTTCAGCATGCAGGATGTAGCGCTTCGCGCCATCAGCGTAATCGACAAGACAGATCCTGGCTGAACGGTTCGGATCGTATTCGATCGCCGCAATCTTGCCGGGGATACCCCAGCGGTCTTTACGCTTGAAATCAACGATACGATAAGCCTGTCGCGCACCGCCGCCGATGTGGCGTACGGTGATCTGACCGAAATTATTACGGCCGCCGCTCTTGCGCTTACCGATTGTCAGCGATTTCTCGCGTGGTTTCTTCGTCAAGTTAGAGAAATCTTCGACTTGATAGAAACGTCGTCCCGGCGTATATGGTCTGAATGTCTTGATTGCCACGATGAACCTCTATTCGATACTAGACTTTTTCAAAATCGATCTTCTGGCCCGCAGAGACCGTCACCAGCGCCTTCTTCCAATCGGACAGGCGTCCCTGAAAACGGCCGACGCGACGCATCTTGCCGTGCATGTTCATGGTCCTGACCTTGTCGACTTTGACCTTGAAAAGTTCTTCGACCGCCCTGCGGATGTCACCCTTGCAGGCGTCCGGGACGACCTTGAACGTGTACTGATGGAAATCCTCTTTAATACCGGTGCCTTTTTCAGTCAACAACGGTCTGATGATGATGTTATGTGGATCAAACGCCATGGTATCTTTTCTCCATATATTTGGCCCAAGCCTTATCAGTGAATACAAGGCGCGTGGACTTAAGCACATCGTAAGCGTTGCAATCATCCACCCGTGACATGTTGACGTTGGGCAGATTCCTTGCAGAGCGCCAAACTTTTAACCCCCCTGCCGAGACTACCAGCAGGATCGATTGTTTCTTGTCGGCAGCGCCAAGCGATGCGACGAGTTCTTGCGTCTTGACGATCTCGCAGATGCTGTCTTCCTTGATGAACTGCACATGCTCAGGAAATCGGCTGACGATCGCCTCGGCAAGCGCTAGGCCTTTCTTCTTAGGGCCAAGGTCCATGTAATAACTTCTGGGCTTGGGTCCGAACGTGACACCACCCTTGCGCCACAAGGGCGATCTATTCGAACCCGAACGGGCCCGCCCCGTGCCTTTCTGTTTCCAAGGCTTCTTGCCGCCTCCGGAGACTTCCGAACGCGTCAGAGTCGAAGCAGTGCCGCGGCGTTCATTGGAACGGTAAGCGACTACCACCTCGTGCAATAATCCAACTTCAGGTTTGACCGATAGCAGATCCTGGGGGACTTCGATCTTGTCACCACAAGGCTTCTTCGTTTTAGCGTCTATGACATCAAATTGAGCCACTGTATATCCTCTTTTTCTGACTATTTCTTCGCCGCGGCCGGAGCTGACGCCGCTTTGGCTGCCAGTTTCTTCTTTGCCTTGTGCGATATTTCGACGACAAGCTTCTTCTTGCGCCGCTTCACTGTTGACTCGACATACACATATGCACCTGCAGGCCCAGGGACTGGTCCATTGATATAGAGCAAATGTTGCTCGGGATCGACTTTCAGCACCTCGATCTTCTGCATCGTGACACTCTCGACTCCGAGATGGCCGGCCATCTTTTTACCGGGAAGGACTCTGCCTAAAGAACGCCTGCCCGCCAATGAGCCAGGGGCGCGATGACGGTCAGACTGACCGTGCGTGGCTGGGCCGCCACGGAAATTCCATCTTTTGACTCCACCGGCAAACCCCTTACCCTTCGAAGTGCCATGCACGTCGATATAATCTCCGGGAACGAACATCCCGCCGACGTCGACTTGCATACCCAGTGCGAATGCTGCCGGGTCGATATCCCTGACCTCGCGCAGATAAGTCAACGGCTGTGTCTTGGCCTTCTCAAACCTACCCATAGACGCTTTATCGACGTTTTTTGGTTTGCGCTGATCGAAGCCGAGCTGTATGGCATCATAGCCATCGGTCTGCTTCGTCTTGACCTGCGTGACATAGCAAGGTCCGGCTTTAAGTACCGTGGCGCCATGTGCCAATCCATCGGCCGAGAAGAACTGGGTCATGCCCACCTTCTTAGCCAGAATCACTTTAAGTCCTGGTGTTTGCGTTTGTTTGGTTTCCTGCGCCACGGATTTTCCTCTCTTCTTTGAATATTAGAGCTTTATCTCTACGTCGACTCCCGGCGGCAAGTCGAGCTTCATGAGCTCGTCGATCGCCTTCGGCGTCGGTTCCTTCAAGTCGATAAGACGCTTATGGATCCTCATCTCGAACTGCTCACGGGATTTCTTATCCGTATGCGGCGAACGCAACACAGTATAGACTTTTCTCCTCGTGGGCAGCAACATGGGACCAACGATAAGACCACCCGACCTCTGCACCGTCTCGACGATCTTATGGACGGATTCATCGAGCATCTTGTGGTCATAAGACCGCAATCTGATCCTGATGCGATGTTCCTGGCCAAGCCTGACAGTCTCGGCCACGGGTTTGGATCCCGGATGAGACTGCTGTCCTGACGCTGGGGTCTTACTCTCTGCGTCTTGCATGTTATTCGACGATCGCTGTCACGACGCCGGCGCCTACGGTATGGCCGCCTTCACGGATAGCGAAACGTACACCCTTTTCCATGGCGATAGGCGAGATCAGTTTTCCGGTGATCTCGACGTTGTCGCCAGGCATGGTCATCTCGACGCCCGCCGGCAATTCGACTTCGCCGGTGACGTCGGTGGTCCTGAAATAGAACTGCGGACGGTAACCCTTGAAGAACGGGGTGTGACGGCCGCCCTCTTCTTTCTTCAAGACGTAGATCTGGCCCTTGAAGACCTTGTGCGGTTTAATGGAACCCGGAGCGGCAAGCACTTGGCCTCTCTCGATCTGTTCCTTTTCGATACCGCGCAAGAGGATGCCGACGTTGTCGCCAGCGATCGCTTCGTCCAAAAGTTTCCTGAACATCTCGACGCCGGTGGCAACCGTCTTCTTAGTCTCCGTCAGACCGACGATCTCTACGGTATCGCCGACTTTGAGCTTCCCACGTTCGACACGGCCCGTTGCAACGGTGCCACGGCCAGTGATGGAGAACACGTCTTCAATAGCCATCAAGAAAGGTTTATCCACTTCGCGCTTCGGCTCGGGGATAGTGTTATCCAGCGCTTCGATGAGTTTCCAGATGGACTTCATGCCGAGGTCGCTATCCTCGCCTTGCAAGGCCTTCATGGCGCTGCCACGGATGATCGTGACCTTGTCACCGGGGAATTCGTACTTCTTCAACAAATCCCTGACTTCGAGCTCGACTAAGTCGAGGAGTTCGGCATCGTCGATCAAGTCGCATTTATTGAGATAGACCACCAAGTGAGGGACGTCGACTTGCCGGGCAAGCAGGACGTGTTCTCTGGTCTGCGGCATAGGGCCGTCAGGTGCGGAGACGACCAATATGGCGCCATCCATCTGCGCGGCTCCCGTGATCATGTTTTTGATATAGTCGGCATGCCCTGGACAGTCGATGTGGGCATAATGACGTTTCTCCGATTCGTACTCCACATGCGCTACGGCGACAGTCAAAATCTTCGATGCGTCACGCACGATGCCGCCTTTTGCGATCTCAGCGTAATCTTTCACCGTTGATAAGCCTTTAGTAGCCAACACCTTGGTGATCGCCGCGGTCAACGATGTCTTGCCATGATCGACGTGTCCGATCGTGCCCACGTTGACATGAGGTTTCTTTCTTTCGAACTTAGCTTTTGCCATTTGTTATTATCCTCCCCTAGGATTTTTTTTTTAAGGCCTTTTCGGCCTTTGTTGTACTTAAGAAACAGTCTCCTTGCTAGCGCCCGCCGCCTTGGCGACGATGCCCTCCTGCACGGATTTCGGTACCTCTTCGTAATGCGAAGGCTCCATGTTGAATGACGCGCGCCCTTGTGAAAGGCTGCGTACTACGGTCGCATAACCGAACATCTCCGACAAGGGGACGTTACCTTTGATGACTTTGGTCTTTCCCCTCTCATCCACACCCATGATACGGGCACGGCGACTGTTCAAATCTCCCATGACGTCGCCGAGATACTCCTCGGGCATTGCCACTTCAAGCTTCATAATAGGTTCAAGGATCACCGGGTCGGCTTCTTTGCAGCCGGCGCGTAAAGCCATGGCGGATGCGATCTTGAAGGCGATCTCGGAAGAATCGACTTCATGATAAGAACCGTCAGTCAAAGTCGCTTTGACGTCGACGATCGGATATCCGGCGATCGCTCCCTGATCAAGCGCCTCGCGGATACCTTTCTCAACGGCAGGTATGTATTCCCTAGGGACTACGCCGCCGAATATCTTACTCTCGAACGTAAAACCCTTACCGCGTTCCTGCGGTTCGATGTCAAGCCAGACGTGTCCATACTGACCACGACCTCCGGTCTGTCTGATATATTTTCCTTCTTTAGAAACTTTCTTACGGATCGCCTCTTTGTAGGCTACCATCGGTTTTCCCACATTGGCTAAAACATTGAATTCGCGCTTCATGCGGTCGACTAAAATCTCAAGATGCAGCTCACCCATGCCTGAAATGATCGTCTGCCCCGTCTCATGGTCACGCTTAAGACGAAAGGTCGGATCCTCTTCACCTAAACGATTGAGGGCGAGGCCCAATTTCTCCTCATCAGCCTTAGTTTTTGGCTCGATGGCGACGGAAATCACCGTCTCCGGAAACGTGATCTGTTCAAGCACGATAGGATCGGTCTCGTTGCAGATGGTATCACCCGTCCTGACATTCTTCATAGCGACGGTAGCGGCGATATCACCAGTACGGACTTCTTTGATCTCTTCGCGCTTATCGGCATGCATGCGTAACAACCGTCCGATCCTTTCTGTGGCGCTACGACGACTGTTCAACACGGATGAACCTGCTTCCAAAACGCCCGAATAGACGCGCAAAAAGCATAGCTTGCCGACATAAGGGTCCGTCTGGATCTTAAAGATCAGCGCACTGAAAGGCTCCTCATCTTTCGCTTTGCGTTCGATCTCCAGGGCTGTATCCGGATTCGTACCTTTCGTCGCAGGTACATCGAGAGGACTCGGCAAATAATAACAGACGGCGTCGAGCAAAGGTTGGACGCCCTTGTTCTTATATGCCGCTCCCGCGAAGACCGCGAAGAATTTACAAGTCAACGTCGCTTTGCGGATCGTCTCGCGTAATTCCTCGACGGTGATCGGCTTGCCCTCGAGATACTTCTCCATGACCGACTCGTCATATTCACTGACTCTTTCCAAAAGCTCATCCCGCCATTTTTTCGCGTCAACCTTCAAATCCTCGGGGATATCCTCGGCATGATACTTCGTACCCGAAGCGTCATCCCAGAAGATAGCCTTCATCTCGACTAAGTCGATGACGCCACGGAAGGTTTCCTCTCTGCCGATCGGTATGGAAACTGGCGCGCAACAGACGCCTAGTTTCTCTTTGATCGTCTCGTACGACATATAGAAATCAGCGCCGGTGCGGTCCATCTTGTTGATAAACACGATCCTAGGAACGTTATATTTATCCGCCTGCCGCCAGACGGTCTCCGATTGCGGCTCGACGCCTTGCACGCCGTCAAAGACCACGATCGCGCCATCGAGCACGCGCAAACTACGCTCGACCTCGGCAGTGAAATCAACGTGTCCTGGAGTATCGATGATATTGATCTGGCAATCCCTCCAGGTCGCATAAGTGGCGGCCGAAGTGATGGTGATGCCTCGTTCACGCTCTTGCTCCATCCAATCGGTCGTCGTGGTACCATCATGGACCTCGCCGATCTTATGGATGCGTCCGGTATAGAACAACACGCGCTCCGTCGTCGTGGTCTTACCCGCGTCGATATGAGCGATGATGCCGATGTTCCTGACTTTATCTAGCGTGAATTCTCTAGCCATCGTTAAAACCTATCTACCACCTATAATGCGCGAATGCCCTGTTAGATTCAGCCATCTTATGCGTTTCTTCGCGCTTCTTGAAAGCCGCGCCCTCACGCCTAGCCGCTTGCAATATCTCCTCGCCTAGCCGCGTATGCATGGCAGCGCCCTTGCGTGCCGCCGCGAAATCTATCAACCAACGCATAGCGATGGTCTCACCACGCTCCGGATGCACCTCGGTAGGCACCTGATAGGTAGCGCCACCGACCTGCCTGCCTTTGGTGACCAATTGCGGACGGACGTTCTCGATAGCTTTTGCCAAGATCGCCAACGGTTCCTCTTTCGTCTTATCCTTGACGTATTCCAAAGCTTGATAGACGTTCTTGCTGGCTTTCATCTTCTCGCCGCAAAAATTAAGCTTATTGATCAAGCGTGACACTAGCACACTGAAATAGATACTATCGGGCGCCGGGAACGGCCTGCGCTCGTATTTACGTCTTGGCATTCATTCCTCCGTCGTACTGATTATTTTATCAAGCCTTAGCGGCTGTTGCTTTAGGTCTTTTTGCGCCATACTTCGACCTACCTTGGCGTCGTCCGTCGACTCCGGAGCAGTCATATGCTCCGCGCACGATATGATAACGCACGCCGGGAAGATCCTTGACGCGACCGCCCCTGACTAAAACAATCGAATGCTCCTGCAGATTGTGTCCAACGCCCGGGATATACGCCGTGACCTCGACACCCGAAGTGAGCTTCACGCGCGCGACTTTACGCAAAGCGGAGTTCGGCTTCTTCGGCGTCGTGGTATAGACCCTGGTACACACTCCACGGCGCACGGGGCAACCTTTCAGCGCCGGCGCCTTCGAGTAGGTAGTGGCGCGAGTACGCCAATGTCTGACGAGTTGATTAGTTGTTGGCATTTTTAATTCCTCTCTCGATAAAACCCGTACCGGCCGGGATCAGCCGTCCGATGATGACGTTCTCCTTAAGACCCCGCAGATGGTCGGACTTGCCGCTGACCGCGGCATCCGTCAAGATACGTGTCGTCTCTTGGAAGCTAGCTGCGGAAATGAAACTTCGGGAAGAAAGAGCGGCCTTCGTGATACCGAGCAAGATCACCTGCGCTTCGGCAGGAACTTTCTTATGCTTGATGGTCCGCTCGTTCTCCGCTTCGAAGTCGAAGCGATTGACGATCTCGCCGACTAAGAAATTCGTGTCTCCCGCCTTAGTGATACGCAGGTTCTCAAGCATCTCGCGCACCACGAGCTCGATATGTCGGTCGTCGACGGCAACGCCCTGAAGGCGATAGACTTCTTGGATGGCGGAGACCAGGTATTCCTGGCACTCTTTGACGCCCTTCACGCGCAAGATATCGTGAGGATTGGTCGGACCGTCGGTAAGCGGTTCTCCGATACCGACAAAATCCCCTTCATAGACCACCAGATGCTTACCTTGCGGGATGCTGTATTCTTTGACCACTCCGGTCTCTTCTGAACGTAAGATGACCTTTTGCGCGCCCTTAGGCGTAGTGCCCAATGCGACAGTGCCGTCGATCTCCGCGATGATCGCGGAATTCTTAGGTTTTCTGGCTTCAAAAAGTTCGGAAACCCTGGGCAAACCACCCGTGATATCACGGGTGACGCTGACTTCCA
The DNA here is from genome assembly GCA_038041525.1 of Elusimicrobiota bacterium. GTDB lineage: Bacteria > Elusimicrobiota > Elusimicrobia > JACQPE01 > JACQPE01 > JBBTGF01. The sequence continues at coordinate 8,686 of JBBTGF010000106.1, forward strand.
GAGGTATCTTCGCTAAGGTGTCGCCAATACCCACCGCTTCGCCGTCATCGACGACGATGATAGTCTCGATCGGCAAGGTATAGTTGTCAAGATCTTTACCCTTGCTGTCCTTGACATGCAACCTAGGACGCCTGCGCGCCTCACGATGCTCGATGACGCGACGCTCGACAAGACCGGTGATCTTGTTCTTCTCCTGATGGACGGTGATACCTTCTTCGATATCCTCGTATTTGACCTGTCCTTCGACTTTCGAAAGGATCGGGAAAGCGTAAGGATCCCACTCGGCCAACAGCGTGCCGGCTGGGACTTTGACGTTCTCGCTGACTTTCAAACGCGCGCCATGCGGGATCTTATGCGATTCCCTCTCTTTCTTGGTCTCGGAATCGACGATAGCGATCTCACTGTTTCTTGAAGAAACCAGCAACTCTCCGTCTCTACGTTTGAGCGTTTCAACGGATCGAAAAACCACTTTACCATCGACGGCGGCAAGCGCCTGCGATTTGGAAACCACGCGCGCCGCGGTACCGCCGATATGGAAGGTACGCAGCGTCAGCTGGGTCCCGGGTTCGCCGATGGATTGCGCCGCGATGATGCCCACCGCTTCGCCAGTCTCCACCATGCGTCCGGTCGATAACGACAGACCGTAACAGGCCGCGCAGACTCCGTCTTTGGCCTCGCAAGTCAACACGGAGCGCACGCGTACCGTGTTGATACCCGCTGCTGCGATAGACTTTGCCCTTTCTAAAACGATGAGCTCTCCGGCATGGACTAGGATGGAATCCTTGGCTCGTGAACCAGGGATGCGCACATCTTCAGCGGAAACGCGTCCATGCAGCCTTTCTTCGAGAGGCTCGACGATCTCTTCACCCGACAACAAGGTCGAGATGTTGACATTGTTGATAGTCCCGCAATCTTCTTGGGTGACGACCACGTCGTGACCCACATCGATCAAGCGGCGCGTAAGATAACCGGCATCTGCAGTCTTTAAAGCCGTATCGGCAAGACCTTTTCTTCCACCGTGCGTCGAGATGAAATACTCCAACACCGTCAAGCCCTCTCTGAAGTTCGAGATGATGGGCGTTTCGATGATCTCGCCATACTGTCCGACGATCTTCTTCTGCGGTTTAGCCATCAGACCGCGCATACCCGCTAATTGGCGGACCTGCGCTCGCGAACCGCGGGCGCCGGAGTCGGCCATGATGAATATCGAGTTGAACATCGGTTGATTTGCCTTATATTGGATGTTCTCCTGTGCCTGCATCTCTTTGAACATAGCCACGGTGACTTCGTCAGCCACGTGGGTCCAGAGGTCGACGACCTTGTTATAGCGCTCCATCTCGGTGATAGCGCCGACCCTAGCCTGACGCTGGACGTCGCGCACGCCGTCTTGAGCCCGCTTCGCAAGAGTCTGCTTGACCTTAGGCACGACCATGTCCATGATATTGATAGTGACACCATAATATGTCGAATATTTATAACCAAGGTCTTTAAGCCGGTCGAGTAAGCTCACCGCGCAAGCATGTCCTAGCTTTTGATAAACTTGCTCGACGATCTTAGCCACGGACTTCTTATCCAACGTCGCATTGATATAGCCAAGCTCTGCCGGTAAGGTCTCATTGAAGATGACGCGCCCGACCGTCGTCCAATCTTTCCAAGAGTCGACATTGGCAAATTTCTCTCCCTCAAGGCCAGGTTCGGAGATCTCGTTGATACCCGCGACCTTGACTTTTGCGTTAGGATGGACTTTGCCAACCTGGAACGCATAAACAGCTTCTTCCTTACCACTGAATACCATGCCCTGACCCGGAGCCCCGATCTTGGGTTTCGTCAGATAACAGATACCCAAAACCATGTCCATACTGGGCAACGCGATAGGCCGTCCAGATGCTGGAGAAAAAATGTTGCGGCTGGCGATCATGAGTAACTTCGCTTCCATGATAGCCTCGTAACTCAACGGCACATGCACCGCCATCTGGTCACCGTCGAAGTCGGCGTTGAACGCCGAACATGTCAACGGATGCAATTGGATGGCTTTACCTTCGATCAAAACCGGTTCAAAAGCCTGGATAGACAAGCGATGCAAAGTAGGCGCGCGGTTCAACATGACCGGATGGTCCTTGGTGATGGCAGCCAGGATATCCCATACTTCCGGCGTGGCTTTCTCAAGCATCTTGCGTGCGGCTTTGAGCGTGACGTTATGCCTTTTGATGAGCTCACCTAAAAGGAAAGGCTTGAAGAGCTCCAACGCCATCTCTTTAGGCAGACCGCACTGATGCAATTTGAGCTTAGGACCGACGACGATGACGGAGCGGCCTGAATAATCCACACGTTTACCTAGTAAGTTCTGGCGGAAACGGCCTTCCTTGCCCTTGATGATGTCCGAAAGCGACTTCAGTGGCCGATTGCCGGGGCCTAACGCCACTTTCCAGCCGGCGCCATTCTCGATCAAAGCATCGACGGAATCCTGCAGCAGGCGCTTTTCGTTATGGATCATGACTTCAGGAGCGCGCAACTGCTCGATATGTTTAAGACGGTTGTTGCGATTGATGATCTTGCGGTAAAGGTCGTTCAAATCGCTGGTGGCGAAGCGGCCACCTTCTAGTGGGACCAACGGACGCAAGTCCGGCGGGATCACAGGCAAGGTCTTTAAGATCATCCAATCCGGATGGATACCGGACTCGGCAAAACCTTCAAGGATACGTAATCTTTTGATGAGACGGTTACGCTCTCCCTCTGAATCGAGCTTTTCGAGCTTCTTTTTGATATCGACGACTTCCTTCTTGATGTCGAGGGTCTGGAGCATGCTGGCAACGGCTTCAGCGCCGATCGAACATTTGAATTTCTGTCCGAATTCGGATCTGGCCTTCTGGTATTCTTCGACGTCGATGACGTCATATTTACTGAAATGCGTCTTACCCTTATCCTCGAGGTCTTCCATGACCAGATAACCATCTTCCTTGTAATAGATGGTCTTGACCAAATCGGAAAGCTTCATATCAAGGACCATGGAGATGCGTGACGGTGGTTTGCGCAAGAACCAGATATGCGCGACAGGCACGGCCAAGTCGATATGGCCCATGCGCTCGCGGCGGACTTTCGTTTCAGTCACTTCCACGCCACAGCGGTCGCAGACGACGCCTTTGAATTTGACCCACTTATACTTACCACAAGCGCACTCGTAATCCTTAGCAGGACCGAAGATCCTCTCGCAGAAAAGACCATCGCGCTCCGGCTTAAGCGTCCGGTAGTTGATAGTCTCTGGTTTCCTTACCTCACCATGAGACCATTCCTGCATCTGATCGGGACTTGCGATCGATACACGGATGGAATCAAAATCCGTGAAATTGGTGATATCACCACTGCGCTTACGCTTCTTCCTAGAGGAAAAAAGGAGCGCCCGCGTCGATTCTTCTAATTTAGTCGTTGCTTGTGCCATTTAAATCCTCCGCCTTGTGCTTTAGGCCTTCGCCTCTTCTTTCTTCTTCTCGGCCTTTGCAGCCTTCTGGGTCTCCGTCTCGACGCCCTTCTTGAGCAGTTCGACATGGACACCAAGAGCCTGTAGCTCTTTGATGAGGACCTTGAACGACTCTGGCGCTCCCGGCTTAGCGGGATCTTCGCCCTTGATGATCGACTCATACATCTTTGTGCGACCCCAGACGTCATCAGATTTCGTAGTCAGAAACTCCTGCAAAGTATGGCTGGCGCCATAAGCTTCAAGCGCCCAGACTTCCATCTCACCGAAGCGCTGACCGCCAAAGAGGGCTTTGCCGCCCAGCGGCTGACGCGTGATCAGCGAGTATGGTCCCGTACTCCTGGCATGGATTTTGTCCTCGACCAAGTGCACGAGCTTCATCACATACATGACCCCGATGGTCACCTTCTCGACATAAGCGTCGCCTGTCCTGCCGTCATAAAGCGTGATGCGCAGGTCGTTAGTCGGTAGATGATGTTCGGGTGAACCTTTCGAACGCAGATACTCTTTAGCCTCGATGATCTTCTCGTTGACTTCTGCCTCTTTGGCCCCATTGAACACAGGGGTCACCATCTGTGCGCCGAAGACGTGGCCCGACCAGCCGAGCATGGTCTCAAGCAATTGGCCGACGTTCATGCGTGAAGGAACGGACAACGGCGAGAACACCAGGTCAATGGATGTGCCATCGGGCATGCGCGGCATATCCTCGATAGGCAGGACCCGGGAAACCACGCCCTTGTTACCATGGCGGCCGGCGAGCTTGTCACCAGCGCGCAACGGCCGCTTGGTCGCGATGTAAATCTTGACCACGCGATTGACGGTGACAGCTAGATCGTCACCTTTGTTCACACGGTTGCGCTCTTTCTCCTTGTAATTCTGAATATCCTCTCTACGTTTCTGTGCCAAAGCCTCAAAGGTGACCTTCTCATGGCGGAAATCTTCAGGTGAGA
>JBBTGF010000107.1:0-6373 GCA_038041525.1 Elusimicrobiota bacterium
ATGAACTCTCGACTGGCCTAACCTTATCCAAGGATTCGATCATCATGGCAAAAGCATCCTCAAGCGGCCCATCCGACCCATCTTGGGCTTCTCTTGCATACCAGACCTTCTCAGCGCCTTTGAGCGCATTGATAAAACGTGAATACGCATCCATCGGGAATTCCAGCCGCCTCGAGCGCTCCAGCATAGAGAAAAAGCTATCGATCTCTATAGCCGCATCTTGACACGCGGCAAGCGCATCATAATCGACCTCTTCACCACCCGAGGATGGGCATACATCTTTGACAAAATCACGCGCTGCTACGATCTTCTCGGGAAGCTTATCCGAAGCATTCACCCTGTCTCGCTCATCCGCGATGAAACGCAGAGCTGAAGGAGAATTGACCTTCATCCCCTTTCCCTTATTTTCAGCTGATACGACACCGGTTAACGAGAGGCAGATTGACATGACGACAAGATATGCGAACGAACGTCCGAGAGTCATAAGAACATCCTCCTTGACAGACCTATCTATTATCTTGACCCCAAGAATGGACGCGCGCAAGCACGAACTTGCGATCGTAAGGATGGGCTGCGACGCGCTTTAATACTTTGGCAACAGCGCCATGCGGATCATGTCTGGGATGGCTTTGACCTTGCTCCAGATACCGGGAGCGGTCAAGGTGTCGGCCATGCGGCAAATGAGTTTATAAGTGGTCTCGCTATAGCCGAACCACCAGAAACTCTTAGAAAACGAGCCTGAACGATTGACGTGGATATGATGCACGTCAACTAATTCGAGCATGCCGTAGATGGAATGGGTGCGGCCGAAACCCGAGAGCCCATGTCCGCCCCAAGGCGTCTGGCTCAAAGCGAAGGTGTAGACATTGTCATTGACCGTCACTGTACCCGCCTTGATACGGCCCGCCAACTGCCTACCGCGCTCGATATCCCTGGTCCAGACCGAAGCGGTCAGGCCATACTCGGAATCATTGGCTAAACGCACAGCCTCATCCTCATCCTTGAAGGTCATGATGGGCATGGTAGGACCGAAGGTCTCTTCCATAACGCAACGGAACGTATGGTCGACGCCGGTCAGGACAGTAGGCTTGTAAAAATATCCTTTGTTGCCCGCAACGCGCTCACCGCCCGTCAGGATCTTAGCGCCGCGTTTCTTGGCGTCTTCAACTTGCTCGGAAACCTCGTTCATCTGCGACTCGGTCGTCATAGCGCCCATGTCCACATCAAAACGCGTACCCTCGCCTAAACGCAGCTTATTGGTCTTCTCGACGACGAGTTTGATGAACTTCTCGGCCACGGATTCATGCACATAGACGCGCTCGACCGAAGCGCAAATCTGTCCCGCGTTAGCGAACGCGCCCCAGACAGCGCCCGCCGCGGCGATCTCCAAGTCGGCGTCTTTACAGACGACCATCGGGTCTTTGCCGCCCAATTCCAGCGTGATAGGCGTCAGGTTCTTAGCCGCCATCTCCATGACTTTCTTGCCGATCGGCACACTGCCGGTGAACACGATCTTATCGACACCGCAAGTCATGAGCGCTGAACCCACAGAGCTGTCCCCGGGCACATGAATGAAAACGCCATCGGGCAGACCAGCGCCCTTGAATACTTTCTCCATCGCATCTCCCACCAAGGGTGTGCTCGATGACTGCTTCAAAATGACGCAATTGCCCGCCATCAGCGACATGACGATCTGTCCCATAGGGATAGAGAACGGATAATTCCACGGCGAGACGATGCCGATGACGCCTTTAGGCCTGAACCGGATCTCGGAAAAACGCAGCAACCAGTTCCACACGCCTAGCCCGATCTTCTTGGGTTTGAGCGCTTTCGCCGTGTTCTCGGCCCAATAGCCGATCAACTCACAGACTGGATAAATCTCTGAACTGACGGATTCGACCAAAGGTTTACCATTGTCCTTACTGATGACGGTCGCAATCTCGTTAATATGATCGAGCAGGTAACGCCGGACGCGCCACATGTATTCAGCGCGCTCGCCATAACTCAATGCAGACCAGGCAGGGAAAGCTACTTTGGCTTTACGCAAAGCGGCATGCACATCCTCGGGGGTCGAATTCTTGACGCGACCGATCTCTTCTAAGGTCGCGGGGTTGTACGCAATCACGTCGGGTTTAGCGTCCGATGTCTTCGTGCTCTTATCAACAGATGTCGTCTGCATAAGTCCTCCTTTACGGATAAATGCCTCGGTGTTTAAGTGCGGCCGCCACGCGCGAGACGGCGATCATGTGCGCCGCCATGCGCAAATTGACGCCCTCTTTCTGCGCTAAGTCCCAGACCTCGGCCGTACTCTTGGTCATGATCTGGCGTAACCGTCCATAAATCTGTTCTTCTTCCCAGAAGAAAGCCTGGATATCCTGCACCCATTCGAAATACGAAGTGGTCACACCGCCGGCATTGGCAAGTATGCTCGGGACCAGCATAATCCCACGTTCGTTCAAAATAGCGTCGGCTTGCGACGTTGTGGGGCCATTGGCCGCCTCGACCACCATCTTAGCCTGGATGCGTCCGGCATTATGCGACGTGATCTGGTTCTCCAACGCCGCAGGGATCAAGACGTCGCAAGGAAGCTCTAAAAGGTCTTTATTGGCGATGAACTCCCCGCGCGGATATCCCTTGACTGTCTTGTACCTAGCGACATGCCGATCGAGCTCCCCGATATCAAGACCATCGCTAGCAAAGATACCGCCCTCGATGTCGGAAACCGCGATGACACGAGCCCCACGCGCCGCGGCGAACTTAGCCGCGCTGGCGCCCACGTTACCATAACCCTGGATGACAACCTTGAAACTCTTGAAATCCAGTCCCGCGCGCCGCGCGACTTCCTCTAAAACGTCGATCACGCCTAAACCGGTCGCTTCCTGACGGCCGAGTGAACCGCCGATCTCCAGCGGCTTACCCGTGACCACGCCCGGGGCCGAATAACCCACGTTCATGGAATAGGTATCCATGATCCAGCTCATGATCTGCGAATTCGTATTAAGATCGGGAGCGGGGATATCCTTCTCCGGCCCGATCAAGATACCGATCTCGGAAGCATAACGCCGGGTCATACGTTCGATCTCCCCGATAGAAAGCTTCTTGGGGTCACAACGCACCGCGCCCTTGGCGCCGCCGAACGGGATATTGACCACGGCGCATTTAAGCGTCATGTAGAACGCCAGCGCCTTGACAGTATCGAGCGTGACATCCGGATGATAGCGGATGCCGCCTTTAGCCGGCCCGCGGCCAAGATTATGCTGGACCCGGTAACCCTCGAAAACTTCGACTGTGCCATCATCCATGCGCACGGGGACAGAGACGATGAGCGTGCGTTTCGGATATGAAAGATACTTATGGATTCCCGGGTCGAGTCCGATCTTCCTGGCGACCAGATCGAGCTGTTTGAGCGAAAGCTCCCAGAGATTCTCCTTGGCAGAATCCGTGGGACTTTGCCCGATAGGCGTGTCTACAACAGGCATAAGAGCCATCAACCGGATTATATATTTAATGACGCTAAACCCATGATTTTTATATAGTCATATCGGGATGGAGACAAAACTCTCGGTCATCGTACCCGCTTATAACGAAGAAGGCGCTGTCGCTGACACGGTTGCGCAACTGCGCCAAGCGCTCGATTCCGTCGGCTGTCAGCATGAGATTTTGGTCGTCAACGACGGTTCCACCGACGCCACGGCAAACAAAGCCAAAACAGCGGGAGCCATCGTCATCTCGCACCCGAAGAACGCGGGCTACGGCGGCGCTCTAAGGACAGGCATCGAGAACGCCAAGTATGATCTAGTAGCCACCATCGACTGCGACTTATCCTATCCACCTAGCGAACTGCTTAAACTGCTACCCTTAGCCGATAAGTTTGACATGGTCGTCGGCGCGCGCGGCGGCCGTCACTATTGGGGCAATCTATTCAAGCACCCGGCACGCATCCTGTTTTTAGCCCTGGCGCAATTCGTGGTCGGCGAGAAGATCCCGGACGTCAATTCGGGTCTGCGCATCCTGCGCAAAAAACCAGTCTTGGAGATGTTGCCGCGCCTGTGCCGCGGCTTCTCCTTCTCGACGACGCTGACCCTGTCATTTATGAGCAGCCACCTTTTCGTGCAATTCGTTCCCATCGAATATGCGGCCCGCGTCGGCTCAAGCAAGGTCCGGTATGTACGCGACACCTTGCGTACCTTGCAACTGATCCTTGAGACCATCATCTATTACAACCCGATCAAAGCGGGCCTCATCTTGGCTTTCCCCACTACCATCGGCGCCGTGGTGGCGCTGCTGGCCTATCTATCGACAGGCGCGATGCTCTGGATACTGATGTGTACGCTCTTGCTGTGCTGGTCACTGATGTTCACCGGCCTGGGTTTCTTGATGTTGGCTATCAGCCAAACAAAGTACTCCAAATAAATTGAAGAAAAAACGCGCGCCGAACCTCACCGTGCAGGTTCCTGCGTCCTCTTGGCCACTCTGGCACCACGGCCTGCTGGCGGGAGCCTTATTGATACAACTGACATTGCTCTGGGCCTTCAGCGAGGATTACCCGGCGTCGACCGCACTGATGGCCACTACCCTGCTGCTAAAATCTTTGCAACTGCCCACGGCCGCCGCATTCACCTACTGGCTCAAAGGAACTAGCGCTTGGCTGCTACTGTGCGGCGCTTGCCTGACCATCGGCACCCTGACACTGCGCGTCATCAAAAACGAAGGTTTGGACGCTCTGGAAAGAAGCGCTTTAGGTCTATTGCTAGGAGCCACGGTCTTAGGCAACCTTACTTTCGCGCTGGGTCTGGCAGGAGCATACAAACCCCAAATATTCTGGTTCATCTGCTTGGCGACGGTCAGCGTAGGGATCGCTTGGCTGATCAAAGAGCGCGGGGCGCCAGCACAAGCTTTTGTCGCTGATTTCGATGCCTATGCCGCGGCGAACCCCTCGCCTATCCTGCATGTACTGTTATGCGTGATCCTGGCGCTACCTTTTTTCATGGCGTTCGTTCCCGAATTATTCTACGACGCCTTGGTCTATCATCTCGGCTTACCCCACCTCTATATCACAGAAGGAAGATACGTGGACACTCCTTATGTGCATTTCTCCAAATTCCCCCAACTAGTGCACATGCTCTACACCTTTGCCTTGGGCTTAAGCGGCGAGCATGTCGCGAAACTCTGTCACGTCCTTTTGCTCTACATCTCGGTCGCTCTTATCTACGCCATCGGCCGCAGGCTGCGCATCCCCAAAGCAGGTGTCTACGCGAGCCTGTTGTGCGCGTCCATCCCCGTCATACAGATGAACACTTGGACTACCGCGGTCGACATGGCCATGTCAGCATTCGCTATCGGCTCACTCCTATGTGCCATCATCTGGCACCAGAGCGAGCAACCCGATTGGAAAGCGCTCGCGCTCTCCGGCATCCTGGCTGGAGCCACCTTCGCCACTAAATACACCGGGGCATTCTTTCTCTTCGGCATGATGGGCTTCATCACGTATTCCTGCATACAACGCCGATTGTCCATCAAAACCATGTTCATCAGCCTGCTACTATGGGGCGGTCTGGTCACCGCACTGATCCTGCCCTGGTTCATACGCAACTGGCGCTTCACCGGCAACCCCTTCTATCCTTTCCTGACCAAAATCTTCGAAAGCAAAAACTTCGTCCCGGAAAAGTTCGCGTCCGCAGCCGAGATCTCTGGAGGCTTCAACCCTTATACATTTTGGGAGCACCTGACATTCCCTTGGCAAATGGCGCTGCGCGGACCCAGCGCCTTTGACTTCTTCGGTCCTGCGGTGATCGCGTTCCTGCCCTATGGCCTGGCTCTGCGACTGCCTGCCAAAACCGAGCGGCCCTGGATCGCATTCTTCATCATCTTCTTTGCCAGCGGCTTTTGGGTCAGCCGCCAAGTCCGCTATCTATTGCCGGGCTTCTGTATCCTTGCCATCTTCGCTGGTTGCGGACTGGCAGCCATCGCCGCGCAAAAGGAATTCAAAAAATGGTCTTGGGCGCTCAACGCCTACTTGCTCGTCGCCATGCTTTATCTCATCGGCTGGAACTTGACCATCGTACACACCTCCTATAGTCCCGCGGCGGTCTTAAGCGGTACGGAATCCCGTGAGCAATACAACTCCTACTACCACCCGGGCATGAACCCCTGGCCGCCACAGAACATCTTTGAAGACATCGCCAAGCTGCCCGCTGACGCACGTGTCGTCTTTTTGGGCGACGAAAAAGTGTTCCGCTGTCCGCGACCGTTCGTCTTCTCGAACGTCTACGACAAAACGCCCTTGGTCGAGCTAGCCAATACCAGCGCAAGTCCCGACGCCCTCTATGCGGCAGTCAAAGACCAAGGCCTGACCCACATCATGTTTAATGTC
>JBBTGF010000108.1:0-4695 GCA_038041525.1 Elusimicrobiota bacterium
GTTGACGACGGCTGCCGTGAAAAAACCAGCTATGCAAAAGAATATATCCGGGTTCATGGAAAAGAACTTCAAGCACTTCAACGCCCGCGAGACCTTGGATGCGGCGCGCGCCTTCAAATCACACATTGACGGCGGCGGCAAGATGTTCCTAGCCATGGCAGGAGCCATGAGCACCGGGGAATTAGGCATCAGCCTAGCGCGCATGATCCGCGAAGGCAAGATCAGCGCTATCTGCTCGACTGCGGCCAATCTCGAAGAAGACCTCTTCAATCTGCTGGCGCACGACGAATACAAATCAGCCCCCAACTATAAAGACTTGACCCCGAAAGAAGAGATGCGCCTGCGCGACGCGGGCTTCAACCGGGTGACCGACATCTGCATCCCCGAGAACGTGATGCGCCAATTAGAGAAGCATCTTATATCCAAAGTCAAAGACGCCGAATCCAAAGGTGCGCGTTATTTTCCCTGGGAATACATGTACCAGATCCTTGACGATGGCAGTCTACAGAAAGATTTCCAAAACCCGACCGAACATTCCTGGGTCTACGCGGCTTGGGAAAAGGGCATCCCTATCTACACGCCCGGCTGGGAAGACTGCACTCTAGGCAACATCTTCGCGGCCCGCGTCATGGAAGGATTGCTCAAATCGCACACCTCGATGAAATCAGGCACCGAACAGATGGCCCACTTGGTCGGCTGGTATCTGGAGAACTGCAAAAAATCATCCATCGGGTTCTTCCAGATCGGCGGCGGCATCGCAGGTGACTTCGCCATCTGTGCCGTGCCCCTCATCATCCAGGACTTGAAGAAAAAGGAAACGCCCTTGTGGGGCTACTTCGCACAGGTGAGCGACTCGACGACGTCCTACGGTTCGTACTCCGGCGCCGTACCCAATGAAAAGATCACCTGGTACAAGATCTCCGAGGATACCCCTCGTTTTATGATCCAATCGGACGCCTCGATCGTAGCGCCCCTGATATTTAGCTACGTCCTAGGCGACTGATACGCGTGCGCGTGTCTAAACTCACATTGCAAAGCGCCCCCAGGGGAGCAATGCTTGTAGGTTTAGACAAGGAGTCAATGCGATGAAACAGACGACGCTTCCCTACAAAGTACTAGTCGTCGACGACGACCCGACGATCGTCGACTGGCTCACTATGATCCTGGAATTCAAGGGTTTTACCGTAGCTTCGGCCAAGGACGCCTTCTCGGCCCTGCTCGCGGTCAAGGAGCAAAGCCCCGACTTGGTCATCCTCGACTTACATCTAGGCGAGCACATGATCCAAGGCACCGAGGTCCTTTGGCGCATCAAAAGCGACCCCGCGTCAGCGGCGGCCGTCGTGCTCATCTTTACAGCCGTGCGCGACAAAGACGTCGAACGCCTCTGTATGGATGAATACGGGGCGGATGGATATATTTTAAAAGGCGTAGCGCAGAAGATCGACCTCTCACGCATGATCAACGCCTGGTTACGGCGTCTCGCGATCAAAAACGCCAAAAATGAGCTGGTGCGCGGCGCGCTACGCATAGACTTGGCCAAGGCCCAAGCGTACTTGGAGGACAAACCCCTGCCCTTGACGCCTCGGGAATATAATCTTCTAGCCTATACGGCAAGGAAGAGCCCGGACGTCGCACGTTGGGATACCTTGGCCTCGAAATTCTGGCAGACCGTGCCCGATGAGCAACATCATGCGCCTGATTCCATCAGCGCCTGCCTGGTGCATCTGCGCTCGAAACTGGGCATGGCGGCGTATCACTTGGTCACCGTCAGGAATTCCGGCCTCACCTGGGTCAACTACTGATATCCTGTGTCATTGCGAGGCCCGAAGGGCCGCGGTAATCTCAAAAGATCTTTTGAGATTGCTTCGCTATGCTCGCAATGACAATAACACCCGTACATTCCCGCTTAAAAAAATAGAATACCTACATGCTTAAGCCATTGTTTCTCCTTGCCCTGTCCCTCCCCGTGCTGTGCGTCCATGCTACGGCAGACCCTTCGCTGATTAAAAGATTATCCGACCCAAAACCGGAGATCCGCAAAGACGCGGCTATCCAGCTCGGACAAAGCAAGGATGCCGCGGCCATCGACGCGCTCATCAAGACGCTCGCCGATGACAACGGGGGCGTCGCCTGGTCAGCCGCGCAGGCGTTAGGCGAGATCGGTTCCGACAAGGCAGTAGCGCCTTTAATCAAGCTCACGGAGAACCAAAACTGGGGCTTGCGCTACGCCGCGGCCAAAGCGCTCGGCCAGATCGGCCACCCAAACTGCAAAGACGCGCTCTTTATGCTTTTAACCGATGACAACACCGAAGTACGCGATGCCGCGGCCCAGGCGCTGCGCGGTATCGGTCTTCGCGGCAGGGAGGCCGCGCTAGCCAGCGCGCAGAGCTTTCTGCCCACAGCCGACGCCAAAGCGTCAGACGCCACTGCGGCGCCCGGATCGGTTCCGCTAACGATGCCGCAACCTGCCGCGACATCGAACGGACAGCCGCCGGTTCAAACCCCGCCTCTTGAACCAGCTTTAAGCCCAACTCTTGAAACCATCACCCCCGTTATGCAAAAGATCGATTTTGGCGTCCCCCCGAAGAAACTAGCGGTCAATCCCAACTGTGAATATCCCCCGCCGGGATGCGCGATTACCGGCGGCGAACTCGGCGTCTGTGTCTTGCGCTGCGGCGGCGGGCAAAAGATCTCCTGCCAACCCGTCCCGGACGCGCAGGATAGCTATCGCTGCGTGAGAGTCAGTCCCATCTGCGTCAAGAACGTCCCCTTTTGGCGCTTCACAATCAATGCCGACGGCAGTTGCATCGCCATGCTTGAAGACGGCGCCCGCAAAAAGAAGACACCCCGGGAGATCGACTTCTACTGCTCGCAGCGCTTCCCGCAAGGCTACGACCCCGAACGCGTGGCGGATTACAGCAAAGCCTACTACTGCCCGCCGCCTAAGACTTGATACGAAAGTCAAAAACGCTACAATAAGCCCATGCGCGCGATACTGGTACTCATCATCTTCTTCGGAGTCCCCTATTTCGGATACAAGGCCGCCATCAGGCACTATGAAGCGGCAGCGGCCCGCGACATCGCTTTGCTCGAAGAACGTACCAAACAGTTAGGCGAAGCGCTCTCTACGGCGCTCTCTAAGAATTCAAAGCTGACCGGCGAGGAAGCCTTAGACGCGCTCTCCGCGTTCGTCACGCAATCAGGCAACGTCGGCGGCCTGCCGATGGATGAGTTCTGGGATAACACCTACAGTAAAGGCAGTTTCGAGGCGGTATGGCCCAAGACCTACAGCCTCAAGCAAAAACTCTACCAAGCGGGACCCACGTTCTGGCCGGATAAAGAGCATCATACGACGAAGTTCTCGGCGAAACTCTGGGAAAATCTACGTTTGGGTTACGTTGACGCTACGGTCACCATCACCGGGCGCGGCATCCCCTCCAAAGAGACCTTAGACGAGCTGATCGAGACCATGCGCCGCCAGAACGCCCTGACGAACTACATCTTCTATCACGGCATGCCGGCTAACATCTACATGACCATGCACTGGGTCTACCGCGGCAACAACTGGTATCTGGATCCCGACACCCCGGCCGCCTTCAAACACCACTACCGCCCCCAGCAAAAACTCGCCGCCACACCCTGATCTATATCGTCTTGATAGTGGGTCAAATACCTGGTATATTACCTACTATATGGAAGAAATAAAAAGATCCCTGTTCCGGCGACTTAAAGAGGGCGATAAGAATATCCTGCTTTTCGGCCCCAGACAGGTAGGCAAATCGACACTGTGTCGATCTCTTAAACCTGACCTGACGGTCAACCTCGCGGATGAGGCGTCCTACCTCTCCTACAGTAAAGACGCCTCCAGGATCAAAAGAGAAGTCTCAGCTCTGACTAGACCCTCATCGATCTTTATCGACGAAGTCCAACGTGTCCCCGCACTACTCAACACCATCCAATCGATCCTCGACGACAGCAAAAGGCACCGTTTCATATTGACGGGATCGAGCGCCAGGAAGCTCAAACGCGGGGGCGCCAACCTGCTCCCGGGTAGAGTACTCTTAGAACATCTCGATGCGCTGTCCATCAAGGAGTTGGGTGGCCGTTTCGATCTAGAAAAAGCTTTACGCGTCGGAACCCTGCCCGGTATCTATTTGGATGACAAAGACGGACCTGCAATACTTGAAACTTATGCCTCCACCTACCTACGAGAGGAGATCCAAGCCGAAGCATTGAGCAAAAATCTAGGCGCTTACGCTCGATTCTTAGACCTTGCGGCATTGACCAGCGGCCAATGGGTCAATTACTCAAAAATGGCCAGCGACGCGGAGATCGCCAAAGAGACCATCCGGCGCTTTTATTCCATCCTGGAGGAAACCTTGGTAGCCCTGCGCTTGCCACCGTTCAGGCCACGCAAAGCCTCGCGTCATGTCAGCCAGCGTGAGCGCTTCATCATTTTTGACGTAGGCGTCAGGAACGCCATATTGGGCATCCACCGTCATCCACTAAGTCCAACGGAGGTCGGTGGCGTGTTCGAGCAATGGTTCATCCTGCAATGTCTTTACCTGATACATGCGGATAAAAAACCTTATACATTGAGCTCCTACCGGACAGACGCCGGGGCCGAAGTAGACTTAGTCCTTCAACGCTAATCAAAATTGACCCACCTCTGCTAACTCAAATTGACCCACCTAT
>JBBTGF010000109.1:0-6072 GCA_038041525.1 Elusimicrobiota bacterium
CAACCTGGGAGCGATGAGCAACGGCGCAGAGGGGACGAATTTTTCGATCTCATTCGATTACAGGCCAAAACCATGAAGCTCAACCTCACGAAGGAACAGCAGCAGCAGATCGCCACGGCCATCATGTTCCTGGCGCTGGGTTCCTACCTTTACTACAAATATTTTTACTCACAGATCACTCTCAAAATCAAGGCCAATACGGTGAAGATCGAAGAACTTTCCGAGCGCCTTACCAAACTCGAACGCCGTGCCGCGCAGCGCGACCGGCTACGCCGCGAGATCGCATCCGCGGAAAGCGAATGGGAAACGCTCAAACTCAAACTTCCTGAAGAAACCGACCTGCCGTCGATCTTAGAGACCATCACCGTATTGGCGCAAAAATCACGCATCAAGATCGGCTCTCTCTCACCGCAAGCCCTGCGCGCTCTCGAGCTCTACGAAGAAATCCCATTTTCCACGAACCTGACCGGCTCCTATCATGACTTGGCGCAATTCTTGACTTCCTTGGCAGGGGTCGAAAGGATCTTCCATGCCAGAAATGTCGGCTTAAACCAGGCGACGCCAAGCGTCGAACAACCCTGGGCGACCATCAATGCGTCGCTCTCGCTGATAACCTTCAAATATAAAGGAGGCGGCGGGTGATCACTGATAAGCGACTTACCGACGTAGCCGCGTACCCTAAGCGCAACATGCTATTACTGTTGAGTATAGTGACGACCATCCTCATGCTCATCAATCTCTCACTGTGGTCACAAGAACAGGGCGCGCACGCCACGCCAGAGGTCAAACCAGCAAGCGCTCCGGCAACAGAGCAGACAGCAGTCTCCCCTGGATTCATCTACAAAGCGCGCCGCTTTAAAGACCCATTTTTAGCGCCCCAAAAAACCGCAGGTTCGGGAACTCCCATGATGGCAAGCGGCGCCTCGGATACGCAATTCAAATCCCAAGAGGAACTACAGAGCAGTTTCGACCCATCGGGACTCAAGCTCAAGGCCATCCTAGCCGATAGCGGCAAGGCTGCCAGTATGGCGGTGATGGCCGATGAGAACGATGAAACTAACACCTTCATCATCAAAGGCGACCGTATCCAGCATGTCAACAGCGGATTCTATGTCAACGGCTACCGCGCGGCGATCGAAGGACAAAGCGTGGTTCTAAGCAGGCAGAGCGGAGAATCGATGACCGTCATCGTCGGTTTTCCCGAGAAGGAGGACCAGTAATGAAAAACGCATCCGTCCGGAATATCCCGATGATGCTATCGGTCTTAGCGCTGGCGATCGGCATCGCGGCGGCCGCCGTCGAGCAGACCTGGAAGGCTGCGACGAAACTCACGGGCGTCACATTCACTGGCGACACCCTGCATATCGCCGTCGAAGGGCAAAAGCCGCGCTATAAAACGTTCGCTTTAAACGACCCCGCTAAGATCGTCGTCGAACTCTACGACACCTGGCTGCCGCAAGGGTTATCAGCGCAGACCGCAGACCAAGATACCGCCAATGCCGCGGGCATCGACAAGATACGTCTGGCGCAGTACGCGACCACGCCCGAACATGTCGCCCGCGTGGTCATCGACTTGGCGGCGTCACGCAAATTCAGCGTCAGCGATAAAGCCTCTTCTATCGACATCAAGATCGCCGGCGCAAGACGCAGTGATAGATCCGACGACTCTGCGACGACCCTGCACCTGCGCGCGGAGGAGAAAAAGCTCGCCGATACCGGCAAGATAGCGCACATCGTCGATATCCTCGGCAATCTTCCAGCCAGCCCCATCGATATCACCTTCCAGGACACAGAAATCAAAGACGCATTGCGTATTTTAGTAGCGAAATACGAGAACCTCACCGGCAAGCGCATCAACCTCGTGTTCGCCCCAGATGCGATGGGGTTGGTCAATCTCAACTTACAATCCGTACCCTTCAAGCAAGCCTTCCAGGCCGTATTGTCGATGAGCAAGCTCATCGCCACGCAGACCGGTGACAACATGGTCAAGATAATGGGCCAAGCGTCATACTTGGCAGACCAACAAGCAGCCGTGACTTATACCCGGATATCCCATTGAACTATGCGCCTCCGGCGCAGATGATGAACTACTTGAATTCCATCCGCAATCTAGCCGGCAGGAAGGGTAACATCTTGGTCGCACAAGAGATCAACGCCCTTATCGTCACCGACACGGAAGAAGGACTCAACCAAGCGGAAAAACTCATCGGTGAGATCGATCTCAAACCACGTTCGGTGCAGATCGAAGCCAAGATCATCGACCTGCAACTCGACGACAGTTTTGACTATGGGATCGAATGGCAATATGCGAAATCTCTCGATAAGAGCGACGACACCTCGGGAAAAGTCGACCGTATGCGCATAGGCGACTCCGACCCCAACGCCACCAACCCGATCGGCGGCATCACCGGAGTGATGCCCAGTGGCAATCCGGCCAGGATCAGCCTGCCCCCCGGCGGTACCGCGGTGACGACAGCGGGGCTAGCCCTCGGTCGAGTCACCAACAGTTCGTTTTTGACCGCGCAGCTCTCCGTGGCGGCGCGCAAAGGCAAGCTCAAAGTGCTTTCCAATCCGAAGATCGTGACTTTGAACGGCCAAGCGGCCTCTATCCAAGCAGGCAGCCAAGTGCCGACAGTACAGACCACGGTCACCCCCGGAGTCGGACAGACCCAATCCGTCAGCTACGTCGACGTAGGCATCATCCTGACGGTGACGCCGACGATCACCCCTGACAACCATGTCCGCATGGCGATCGTGCCTACCGTCAGTCAAGTAGGCGCCGGCGGCATCGCCGGCATCGCACCCGCCATCCTTGCCCGCACGGCGTCGACTACCCTCATCGTCAAGAACGAAGAGACGGCGGTCATTGGAGGTCTGGTCACCGAACGCCAAGACAAACAGACGGTCAAAGTCCCGCTCTTAGGCGACCTGCCCCTCATCGGCTGGCTCTTCCGCAGGACGTCTTCGGATAATCCTCGTACCGAACTACTGGTGTTCGTGACCCCCAGCATCATTGACTAAAACCTACGGACCCAAAGACCTTGCCATCGCGCTACCGTTACTGCTGACGCCGCCGTTATGGGGGCTCACCCCTGACTTCATCGGTCCTGCCATATTACTGCTAAGCGCTGGGGTCTGTTTTTTCCTGACATGTTATCCCGAGCGCGCGGCGGCCGGCAAAAACTACCTGCCATTGGCGTGCGCGGCCGTCTGCTTGCTATTATTGGCGCTGTCTTGGTGGACGCTCTCAACGCTCAAAGAGCAAGCCTTGATCATCTCTGTTTGCCTGCTCTACGGCGTAACCTTGCAACGCCTGTGCAACCAGCGCCAACGACGCTTGATCGCCTACGCCATCATCTGCGGCGCGCTGTTGATAGCGCTATTAGCCCTAAACATACCCTTGCTCATCGATAACGACAAGATCGACTATATCGCAATGGCCAATCCCAATATCCTGTCACTGCATCTGGCATTATGCCTGCCGCTAGGCATCCGGCTATGTTTACAAAACAAGCATCCTGCAGAAAGGGTCTTCTTAGCCGCGATCTGTGTCATCCTTGTCATAACGCTCTTCTATAAGCGATCGCTGGGTTGCGCGGTCGCCCTGGCCACCGGACTATCCCTATTCATGCCCTTGCCCCTGACCCCGCGCGTGCGCACGGCGTTACGCTGCGCCGCAATCTTGGCGATGGTGACCGTCTCTTATCCATTCCTCAACCCAAAGTCGACAAAGATGGCTGACCGCGTCTACTGGCAGCGGCAAGGCTACAGCATCTTTAAGCAACGCCCGCTCTTAGGCAACGCGGAGCGCGGCGGGTTCATGGCCCGTTATCCGGCGCGCCGCGAACTGCAAAGACCCAGGATCAACACCACGTCTACTCACAACATCTTCCTGCAATGGCTCTGTGATTGGGGACTCGCCGGGACTCTGGCGCTGCTTATGGTATTGATGATCTTATTGCCGCGCTACCGACACCTTAAACAAGACTGGTCTTTGCAAGCCATGCTGACTGTCGCCGTGATCGGCGGATTATGGGACAGCGGATTGCAGATGCTGCCCAACCTGCTCGTTTTCTGCGGCCTCTTAGGAACCAGCGCGACAGTCCACGGTCCCGCACGCAGCAAGCTCACGGATAAAGCGACCATAGCTTCGATCGCCATATTGACGCTCGCGGCCTCGATGCAGATCGTCATCGCCCGCTATCACACTTTACTCGGCGCTCGTTATCTGACGGCCACCGCCAGCGACTTGCGGGCGCTTGAGAAGGCGGACTCGAGATTCAAAAGAGCCGTCGCCTGGGAACCAACCAACTTCCAATCCTGGATCGACCTCTCGGTCACACAAGCGCTAGAATGCCGCGACGACCTGCTAGCGTGCGACAAAGCCGTCATCGCCCGGCGCAAAGCCTGCGCCCTGATGCCTAATCACGACTTGCTCTGGCATGACTTGAAGCGTTTCCTCGTATTCAGGGATAAAATGTACACTGGTTCACCATGATAAGCGTCATCGTACCGGTCTATAACGAGGCCGGCAGCATCCTGCAGCTTGCCGATGAGATCAAAGATGTCATGACCGGACTCGGCAGTCCCTGGGAAGCCATCTTTGTCGATGACGCGTCGACGGATGCCAGTCCCGTGATACTCGCAGAGCTTAAAAAAGCGCAGCCGCGCCACATCGGATTCATACGGTTAGCGCGTAATTCCGGCCAATCAGCGGCTCTAGCCTGCGGCATTGACGCGGCGAAAGGGGATGTCGTCGTGACCTTAGATGGCGACGGGCAGAACGACCCCACCGATATTCCCAGGCTCTTGGAACGTATCGCGTCTGGCTCTGACGTCGTCTGCGGCTGGCGCCGTCACCGCCAAGACACTTTCACGCGACGCATCGTCTCGCGCATGGCTAACGCCCTGATCGCAAAGATCACCGGGGTGCCCATCCATGACCACGGCTGCACCCTACGCGCCTATAAGCGCGCGGCGCTCACAGAAGTGCAACTCATGGGGGAGATGCACCGATTACTGCCTGCGTTCCTCGGTCTGCGCGGCCTTGACATCGATGAGATCGAGGTCAATCATCGCGAGCGCCGTAAAGGGAACTCGAAATACGGCCTAGCAGGACGCACCCTCAAAGTCACGGTCGACCTGTTCTTGTTACTCTTCTATCAACTCTATCTGACCCGGCCTATGCACATCTTCGGCTACACCGCAGTGACCTTTGCCGCCACGGCTTGCGCCACCCTCACGTTCGTCATCATCCGACGCATATTCTTCATGGGCGACTGGATGTCGCCGCTGTTCTTCCTGGGGCTGCTCCTGGCGTGCGCCGCGATCCTCTTCCTCTTCCTTGGAGCCTTAGCTGATATGATCTGCCGCAATTACATGACCGCTCACGGGGTCAAGCCTTACCGCGTCAGGGAATCGCAACTCCCATCGGTTTGATGCCCCTGCACATCGTCTGTTGCGCCTATAACGAAGCGAAGGCTATCGGTGACTTATTCACGCAGATCGGTATACTGGCAAAAGACATCCCGGTGACTTTAACGTTCGTCGATGACGGCTCCACCGACGCGAGCGCCGATATCATCACACGAACGCAACCCACATATAAGACGGTTCTGCTGCGCAACCTGCATAACCAAGGTTTGGGCGCGAGCCTGCGCAAAGCTCTAGCACAGGCCATCAAGTCATGTACAGACACCGATGCCATCGCGACTCTCGACGCGGACATGACGCATCCGCCCCAAATGCTGGCAACCATGCTGCGGCGCATGGCTCAGGATGGTTGTGATATCGTCATCGGATCGCGTTTCACGGGCGCGGGGTCTGGGGAATCCGGCGTACCCGCGATACGCCGCTGTTGCGCGGCCATAGCAAGGACTATATTCCGGCTAAGATTCCGCCCCATCGCGTCTATCGGCGACCCGACCACCGGGCTACGTTGCTATAAAGCGTCCATCCTCAAGAAACTGCTTAAAGCCGACGGTAGCCTTGACCTGTCATCACAAGGGTTCGCTATCCAATTGGAAATTTTGCTAAAACTCTGTGATTCCGGGGCCACTGTCACGGAAGTCC
>JBBTGF010000110.1:0-1059 GCA_038041525.1 Elusimicrobiota bacterium
GTTCAATAGAGCCATGTTAGGAAATTTTATCTTGCGCGCGGGGGTCAAATTTAAGGATGCGGATTTGATCGGCATCCCTGTCAGGGTGACTGTCAGCAAGCGTACGCTTGCCAAGGGTTCCGTCGAGATCAAAACCCGCAATCAGAAAGAAAGTAAGCTTGTCGATTCCGGCGTGGCGCTGGAGAGCGCTCTCAAAGAATTAGCCACCTTCAACCTCACGTGAGATTCAGGGATAAGACGGTCTTAGTCACCGGAGCTTCCAGCGGTATCGGTAAAGACCTCGCTTGGGAATTCTTACGGGCCGGTGCGCGTTGCGCGATCGCCAGCAGGAACATCACCCGCCTTGAGTCCTTGGCGGCCGATTGGCAGCGTCAAGACGCGCATGTCCAGGGCAGGATATTGCCGCTACGCCTTGACGTCACCGACCCGGTATCCTGCCATGACGCTGTCACAGTGGTTGCGCGGCATTGGGGGGGTATCGACGTCCTGGTCAACAATGCCGGTTACGGGCTCATGGGTCCGGCGGCCAAGACTCCTGTCGAAGAGGGCGCCAAGATCTTTGAGACGAATTTTTTCGGCGCTTGCCGCATGACGATGGAAGCGTTACCCTATCTGCGTCGCGCGCGTCCGGGGATGTTGGTGATGATGTCTTCGATCGCGGGGCTCAACCCCGTTCCGTGGATGGCGTATTACTGCGCTACTAAAGCCGCCCTCAATATCTGGACGGATGCGCTGGCGATGGAAGAGGCTAATGGCGGCCTCAAGGTTTGCTCTATCATGCCGGGGCCGGTCAAAAGCGATTTCGGCGATAATTCGCGTTATTTCGGCATCCCACGCCTGCCGAGAGTCAGATATCCGCTTGATTCGCCGCAGGCCGCGGCGCTGATCATCAAAGCGCTATGTTCCGAGAAGCGCCATTACGTCGTCGGTTATTCGGCTTCGGCTTTGGTGGGCGTGCAGCGGGCGCTGGGACCGGTCTCAAGGGGGGTCCTCTCAAAGCTCGCCGGATCCTGGGATCGACCGGCATCATGAGACTTTCACGTTTAGTGGGTCTGTCAT
>JBBTGF010000111.1:0-7963 GCA_038041525.1 Elusimicrobiota bacterium
GATGAAGGCCTTCTCGGGATAGCGGGCCATGGCTTTCCAGTGCATGGCGCGGATGTCGTCACCCCACTGATATTCACGGAAATCAGCGAACTCGATGCCGCGGCCTTTGAAGACGCTTAAGTATTTCCCGGAGAAGATTTCCTGGACTAAGCGCGCGCTGGTGATCTCTAAGCGCCGGACCTTGGCTAAGATCTCGGAATTAAGCATCGCGGTCGCGGCCCCTGTGGTTTAGGGGACTCCTATGGTCTCGAAGATCTCGTGGATGATCTCGTCACTGGTGATGTTCTCGGCCTCCGCTTCGTAGGTCAGGATGATGCGATGGCGCAGGACGTCAGCGGCGATGGCGCGGATATCCTCGGGCGTGACATAGCCGCGGCCCTCTAGGAACGCATGCGCGCGCGCAGCCTTGGCCAATGCCAGAGTGGCGCGCGGGCTAGCGCCGAAGGCGATGAGGCTTTTGATCTTTTCTAAACCGTGTTCTTGCGGGAAGCGGCTGGCGAATACCACGGTGACGATGTAGTCCTTGAGTTTCGGGTCGAGATATATCTGCTCGATGGTGGTGCGCGCGTCGAGGACGTCTTGTGGGTGCAGGACGGGTTTTATCTCGGAGCGCGCGCTGCCCGCGTATTGGTCGAGGATAGCCAATTCAGCTTTCTTGTCCGGATAGGTGACCTTGAGTTTGAGCATGAAGCGGTCGATCTGCGCTTCGGGCAGTGGATAAGTGCCTTCTTGTTCGATGGGGTTTTGCGTGGCCATCACCAGGAACGGCGAGGGTAGCTTGAAAGTCTCATCCGCGATCGTTACTTGGCGCTCTTGCATGGCTTCCAGCAACGCCGATTGCGTCTTTGCCGGCGCGCGGTTGATCTCATCGGCTAGGAGCAGATGAGCGAACACCGGACCTTTTTTGGTCACAAAAGAGCCGTCTTTAGGCTGGAAGATGGGTGTGCCTACGATATCGCCGGGCAGCAGGTCGGGCGTGAACTGGATACGTGAGAAAGAGGCTTTGACCAAGTCCGCTAAAGTCTTGAACATCATGGTTTTACCTAAACCTGGTACGCCTTCCAGTAGGATATGTCCATCTGCCAATAGGCCGATCAAGACTTTTTGTGTCAGGGTCTCTTGCCCGATGATATGGCGGTCAAGTTCGCGGCGCAGTCCTTGTAAGGGCAACGCTTGTTGCTTGATGACTTCGGATATTTCTTTCAAACTCATCGATTCCATTTGAACCTCCTGATCTCGAATCCGATCGTGGCGCCTGCGATATGGGCGGCGAGCACGCTGTGCATAGGCATGACCTTCCAGCCGTCTTCACGGCTCATCTTCTCTGACGCGACCACCAGTCGGTCTTTGTCCGGGCTCAAGCGATAGGCTAGAGAGTTGAATGGCTGGTCGCCTAAGCAGAGGGACTTTTTTTTAGCCGGCAGCAGGGAATGGCACAGCGCATAGAGCCCGCGGCCGTCACTGACTACGGTGTTCAAACTTGAATAAGGCCGCTGGTGACGCTTTTGCGTCTCTCGAGGCAGCTTGTGCCACAGAGTCCAGAGGTCTTTGGCAACGGCTGCGAAGGCCGCGGGCACATCGCCATTGCAGCGGTGGCGCCAGCGTTGCAGTAACCAGAAATAGATCTCGCTGTCGTTCTTGCCCTTGAGGCGTTTTGCATACGCACCGAGCAGCTTGTCACGAGTCTCTTTGACGATGTTGATGGTGCCATTATGTGCGAAGACGAAATTGGGTACGCCGAAAGGCTGGGTGTGTGCCGGGGCGATGAGCTCATGGAGCGGCAGGTCCAAGGGGTTTGACGCGGCGCGGATATGCGCCACTATGAAGCGTGATCGCGAGCGCGCGGCTACTTGGGCTAGCTTCGCCCTTTCATCGTAGAGCGCGTTAGGGCTCTTGCTGATGACGAAGCGGCCGTTCTTCTGCGCGGCCACGCCCCAGCCGTCTTTTTGGAGGTTCTTGGCATCCGCTTTGCTCTGCGCTAAGAGCGAACACGGCGAATGCAATAGATAGTCACTCGCTGTCTGTGGTTTGACGCACAGGTGGCTTAATATCCTGCACATAGGCTCCCCCTTTGATACGCAATTGTAGAAAAAATAGTCCGATAAATTGAGCGTTCAGGTTCTCAGTCATTCTGAGCGAAGCGAAGAATCAATATAAGATCCGACAGATCCTTCGCTGCGCTCAGGATGACAAGGAGGGTGTTTGGGATGGTAGACCGATAGCGATATATGGCGTTCGGGATATTCAATCTCCTCATTGCCGGTAAGGGGCATCCGGTGTACCCTTCTTGGGGGACTCATGCTGCGTAGGCTTATCATTGAATTGAGTACGCTTAAAACCGCCCGGCGCTTCAGGGTCGCGGCTGGCGCCATATGCGCGGTCATCATGGTTTTGGCCGTGTGCCTGGTCATCTGTTATCATGAGTTCAGCCACATAGCGGCGCAGGACCTGCCTTCGATCAGCGCCAGGGCGCTGAAACTCGAGTTCATCTTTTATCTATCGGTATTCCTGGTCTTGCCATCCGCGATATTGGCGTGCGCCGGGATCTTCTGGGCGTTCTGGGTTTCGGTCAAGGAGGGTGTGCGTCAGATGCGCGAGCTCACGCGCAGCATGGAGGCAGTCACAGCCGAGCGTGATTTTTCTTTGCGTGTCAAGCAGCCTTCCGGTGACGAGGCCGGTGACGCGGCGCGTTCGTTCAATGAGATGGCGCATTCATTGGAGTTGACTTCGGCGCGGCGCTTCCTGTCCACCGAGCTTGTGCGAGGGTTCGTGCATAGTCCCACGGTCGAGGGGTTTTGGAAGTCGTTCGCTGTCGTGATGACGAGTTTTTTCAGTTGTAAGCGGGTGAGCGTCTATCTCGCGCTCGAGGATGAGCGTTTGCAAAGCATCTTCGCGCAAGAGCATCAAGGCGTCATCGAGCTTGCCCGCGGGGAGGGCGCGGCGGGCTTTGCCGCGCAGTGTGGATTACCTTTGTATATCAATGAACCCGGCAGGGATGGGCGGTTCTGCGAGCGTGTCGATCGCGGCGGTGGTTTTAAGACGCAGAACTTGTTGGTATTCCCGCTTTTCAACCGGGGACGTCTGGCGGCTGTCGTAGAGTTGTTGAACAAGCCCGGAGGCTTCACGCGTGACGATTTGGCGACCATGGAAGAAGCGGCGCCGCTCTTAGAGATCATCCTTAAGCGTGTCACCAGTGGCTTCAAGGTGTGAGCGTGAAAAAAAAGAAGTTCATTTATAAGTTCATACCCCTGATCTCCAAAGAAGCTAAACAGAAGCAGCAAGAAGACCAGGCCTTAAAAGCGCAGGTTGAGGCCATGAAGCGTTCCTATCTGGACCGTTTGACCAATGCTTCCGCCGCCGAGCGTGAGAGCGCGGTCGATGAGATCTTGGGTAAACATGACCGCGACCTTGAGACTCTCAAAGCAGCCATCAAACAGAGTGATACCGCCACTTCCATCGATCTTGTCAAGTTGATGGGCAGAATGGGCGACCGGCAAGCATCAGGGTTCTTACTGCGCATGTTCGAGTCCTCGTCTTACGTCGATCTGCGCTTGGCGGCGCTCTGGGCGCTGTCGCGGTTAGCGGCGCCCGATCTTGACAGTGCGCTGCAAGGCGCGGTAGTCGATAAAGACCCGCAGTTACGCGCCTATGCGGCGCATATTTTAGGCATCGTGGGGGAAGGCGCTGCGCTTAAGCCGCTGCAGCGTTTGCTCAGAGACGATGTCGCCGCAGTACGCCAGCAGGCATGCCTATCGCTTACGTATTTCAAGGACAAACAAGCCGACCGCGCGCTTAAGACCGCGTTCCATGACCCTAAGCCGGTGATCTCGGAGCTGGCGCGTTTGCGCTTACGCGAGCGCGGTTACCGGTATTCCGTGACGCATCCACTCTTGCTTAAAGCGGTGCACGCGGCCATCTTACTGTGGGCTGCGTATGCGGTCTTATTGTGGTTGAACTTCTAGATCGAGCGCGTGTGGATGAGTCCCTTGGCCAATTCTTCGACTTTGATGATGAGCCGGCGCTCATCGCAGGGTTTCTTGATGCAGCAGTTCGCCCCCCAGGTCTGGCTTAAGTCGATGTCTTCCACCGAGCAGCGGCGTCCGAGCATGATGATGGGTCCTTGGTAGTCCAACTTATTGGAGCGTAGTTGCCTTAATACCTGATAGCCGTCGATGCCGGGAAGACCGATATCGAGCAAGATGATGTCAGGTTTCCATGCCTGGGTCAGGCGCAGCGCGCCGGGTCCATCGAATGCGATGGCGGTCTCATGGCCGCGGCCTTCGAACATACGGGAGAAGAAATATGATGCGTCGGGTTCGTCGTCAGCGACCAACACCTTGAGCTTCTTGGGGCCCTGGCGTTCCTGTGGCGATGCGCTGACCGGAGCGCCGCTGTAGCAGTAGGTTTGGAAGCGGTAGCGTTCGTCGAAGCGCAGCGTAGACAAAGCGGGGAACGTCTTCTGCGCTTGGTCGATGACGGCTTGCGAAGCTAGCATGCTATTGGGCGGCGCGCTCTTCTGCAGGTAGCCGGCTAGGTCGATGGCTTGCGAGATGATGCCGCCGCTCTGACCGGTCTGCTTGTCGATATACATCTTGCCGGTGTTGACGCCTAAACGCAGTTCCACGGGGCGGCGCAGCACGTTGTTCTTCTTATTGAACTCGGGCAGGGCGTCGATGACGGCGATACCCGTGGCCAATGCGTCGGCGGGTTCTGGGAAGCGGCACATCACGCCGTCGCCGGTGATGCTTAAGATCTCACCGTTATTGAGTTTAGCTAGTCGTTCGATGAAGCATTGGTAGGCCAGGAAGGTGAAGATGATGTCTTCGTCGTTCTCTTCGGATTTGAGCTGCGTCGAGTTGATCACGTCGATAGATAAGAAAGTATAGGTCTTAGACGCAAGCCCGCGTATCTTAGCCTCGAAAGCCAGGCGCTCGAGCGATAGCGGGTCGTTTTCTTCAGTCATGGGCGTACGTTAAATAGATACCTTGCTTTGAGGCTTGATGCTAGCGTCACTTACTCCACCAGGTTTTTGCGCTCGTGGTTGCCCAAATGCGCGGTATTATGGTCAAATAAGAATTCATTCCGGATAAAGGAATGATGAGCCCGGATCAGTATGACGCCTAAGCGCAAGGAGAGAGATTCACTCGGGGTCCGTGAGATCCCGAAGCAAGTCTATTGGGGCATACAAACCCTGCGCGCCCTTGAGAATTTCCCCGTCAGTGGCCAGCGCGCCGACCCTGTGTTCGTCAGCGCCTACGTTTCTGTCAAGAAAGCTTGTGCCATGGCCAATCGCGCGGCGGGCGCGTTACCTGCCGTCAAAGCCAGGGCGATCGTTCGGGCTTGTGATGAAGTCCTTGCCGGTAAGTTCGCCGGTGAGTTCGTCGTCGATGTGTATCAGGCGTGCGCCGGAACGTCGTTTAATATGAACGTCAACGAGGTCCTGGCCAATCGCGCTCTGCAGATCCTGGGACGCGACAAGGGCCGTTATGACGTGATATCACCCAACGATCATGTCAATTGCGGCCAGTCGACCAACGACACGTTCCCCACGGCGTCTCATATCGCCATCATGTCCGCCGCCGGCGCTCTCGATCGTAGCTTGGTCGAGCTGGCCGCGGCGTTCAAGCGCAAGTCGAAAGAGCTAAGCGGTGTGGTCAAATCCGCGCGCACGCATCTGCAGGATGCGGTCCCCATCACTTTAGGCCAGGAATTCGCGGCGTACGCGGTCGCGCTCGATAGCGCGCGCCGGGCGCTTGGCGACAGCGTCTTGGGACTGCGCCATGTCGCGCTCGGCGGTTCCGCTGTCGGCACCGGACTCAACACTCCTGCCGGATTCAAGAAGCGCGCGGTCGCTATCCTCGGCCGTCTGACCGGCCTGCCCTTGGCTGCGGCTAAAGATGGCCGTTACGCTCTACAGAGCCATCTGCCGTTGACGGGTTGTTCCGCCGCGTTGCGCAATCTCGCGTTGGAGCTCATCCGCATCAGCGGCGATCTGCGTCTGTTGGCTTCCGGGCCGTTGACGGGTTTTGCCGAGATCGTCATGCCCGCCGTGCAGCCAGGTTCTTCGATGATGCCGGGCAAGGTCAACCCGTCGCTGGCTGAAGCGCTTTCCCAGATTTCTTTTGACGTGGTCGCGGCGGATGCGACGGTCGCTTTAGCCGCGCAAGCCGGACAGCTCGATCTAAACGTGATGACCCCCGTGTCGGTCTACCGTATCTTACACAGCATCAGGATCTTGGATAATTTCTTGCCCATCTTCACGCGCCGTTGTGTGGCAGGTTTGCGCGCCGATGCGCGCCGCTGCCGCGGGTATTTCGACAATAACCCGTCTTTGGCTACTGTATTAGCGCCAAAAATTGGCTATCTTAAGGCAGCGGAGTTGTTCAAGGAATCGCTGGCGGCAAGAGTGAGCGTGCCGCGATTGGCAGTGCGTAAGGGGATCTTGACCGAGCGTCAAAGTAAAACGTTGTTCGGCGCCGGCAAGTTGACGGGAGGGCGGTAGCGTCATGGAGCAGAAGGTCTTGGGCCGTATCGGACACCAAGCGCTGTCGCCATTCTATCCTCGCTTTGAGAGCGTCGCCCGTTACCTGACGTTCCCGGTCAGCGGCAGGGCGATGGGTGACCTGTTGCGCCGCGGCAGGATCTTCGCGGGTCCGGTGGCGCCTCTTGAGTATTTCCGCTTGCTTAAAGCAGGCTGCGAGCCGTTGCACGACTATGGGCTCTTCGTCAATCCATATATCTACGAGAACATGGATACCACGCATGCCGGGGGCGCCATGGCGGCTTTAGTGCAGGCGCCTTACGTGTTGATGATGTCAGGACCCGTCCACAGGTCCAAATACGTGCGCGTGGGTGTTTCTGAAGACATCTTCCATGGTTGTCCAGACGCCATGCTCTTGGCGCAGTTGCTGTTGACGCTCTATTGGGAAGTCCCGCATTCTCTAGGGACCGATCCTGATGGAGAATACGATGCGCTGTTATGCGAGGGTGGACCTACGATGCGTTCACGCATCCGCTGGGCTAAAGGATTGGGTTATGCGTACGACCTGGCGCTGGAGTGGTATCGTTGGCGCAAGACCCCGTATGCTTTCTATCGCTGGGTGAGCCAGCCGGATGTCAGCAATCTTGGACGCAAAGAGCTCACCCGAGACCTGAATCTCACGCTCGAACTCAATCTGCGCAATCTCCCCTCCCTCGCGCTCGAGCACGCCAACATGCTCGATTGCCAGAGGCATGATTCGCTGGCTTATTATCAGTCGTTCGGATACCGTCTTGACCTCTGGGCGGAGAATTCGGAAGCTCAATTAGGCGGTATGATCGAGCTCTTGAAAAATTCCGAACTCGCGTTCATGGATTCAGGCAGCGGCGTCAACCTCTGATCACGATCTTGCCGAAGAGTTCCCTTGATTGCATCTTCTCGTGAGCTTTTCGGACGTCTTGCAAGTCCATAACCGAGTCGATGACGGGTTTAAGCCGCCCTGCGGCCACGTGCGCGGTGATGAGCCGCAGTTCTTCTAATGTGCCCATGAGGGCGCCTTTAAAAGAGATTTCTTTGGAAAAAAAGTATCTGACATCGATCGCGGCGTCGAAGCCCGCAGTGGCGCCGCAGTTGATGATGCTGCCTCCGGGTTTGACCGAGCGCACGCAATCCATCAGCCAGGCGCCGCCTAGATGTTCTATCACTACGTCTGCGCCGCTCGGGCAGGCTTTGCGCAGCGAACGATGCAGGATGCCGGGTTTTTCCGCGATGATGACATGGTCGGCGCCGAGGGCTTTGATGCGATCGGCTTTGCGCGCGTCGGAGGTGACGGCCACGACCGTGCGGGCGTTGGCAAGCCGCGCGATCTGGATGGCCGCCGTGGAGACCCCGCTTGAGGCGGCTAAGATGAGGGCGTCTTGGCCGCTTTTAAATCCGCCCAAAGTCATGAGCATGTGCCACGCGGTCAGATAGGTCAATGGGAAC
>JBBTGF010000112.1:0-1286 GCA_038041525.1 Elusimicrobiota bacterium
GCACCTTCATCCAGAAATTCAGAATTGATAGTTTTTGGCTTGCGAACCCGGCGATGTGACGTTAGACTTCAATAGGTAGCGTCCAGAGCGTGAGGTCTCGTCTCTGGGTGTTGCTTGGAAAGGATTTGATCTAAGGTCAGCATGAAGCCAATCTACACTCGGTCGGTCATAAGGTTTTTTATATCGCTGTTGCTTTGCGTGTTCATCAGTGAGACGATCGTCATGTTGATCGTCGGTGTTTTGCCTAAGCTCTCGCGATGGGGCACTGCATTGTTCGATGCGTTTTTGCTTTTGATTTTTCTCTTGCCCATCTTTTACGTGTTGACCAACCGACTTTTTGCCGCGGTCGTCGCCGGGTACAAGCTGGCGATCGGCGAGTTGGTGAAACTGCGCAAAGCGACCGATAGTTCCGGAGAGATCATATTCTTGACAGACAAAGCGGGCGTATTCACTTTCATCAATCCTATGTTCACCGCCACTTATGGCTACACGGCCGCCGAAATCATCGGCAAGGTCACGCCGCGTGTGTTCAAAAGTGGGATGTCCACTGTCGAATATTACAAAGGATTCTGGAAGAGGCTGCTCGATGGCGAGGGTGTCAGGATCGAATATACGAACAAAAAAAAGGATGGGACCCTGATCGATGTCGAATCGTTCGCCAGCGCTATCTTCGATGAGGATGGCGAGGTCGTCGGATTCTTGGGCTTGCAGCGGGATATCACCGAACGCAAACGGCTGCAGGAAGTCTTGCTGCACAGTGAGGAGAAGTATCGCTCGCTTTTTGAAGCCAATGCTGATGGCATCGTCATCTTGGTGAAAAAAACGCTGGCTATCCTGCATTCGAACCCCGCTATCCACCGGATGTTCGGCTACACAAAGGAAGAATTCGATCGCTTGAACGTCGCAAAGTTGCATCCCAAAGAGGACCTCTCTGATATAACAGCTAAGATCGAGAGCGCATTCATTGGAAGGGTGGATTCCGTCTTTAATATTCCTTGCCTGCACAAGCGAGGAGCAGTTTTTTACGCGGATATCATCGGTGGCAGGATCACGGTCGACGGTCAAGAGTGTGTTATGGGTATTTTTCGTGATGCGACGGCGCGCAGGCTGGCTGAAGAATCCTTAAGACGCAGCGAAGAGCGGTATCGTAAGCTTTTCGAGAGCTCGCGGGACGCGATCATGACCTTGGCTCCGCCTGCTTGGAATTTCACCTCCGGCAACGAGGCTACGGTCAAGATGTTCGGCGTCCAGGACGAAGCGACTTTCGCCGCGCTGGGCCCCGGAGT
>JBBTGF010000113.1:0-5617 GCA_038041525.1 Elusimicrobiota bacterium
ACCAATATCGCCACGACCGCGTTCCATGGTCCGCCGATGCGTTGTTGATACCAGACGATCTCTTCGGGCAGGTTGCCATACCAGATGAGCATGTACTGTGCGAACGCGATATAGGACCAGAATACGGTGAACGCGAACATGAGCACGCCAAGGTTGTGGAGATGGTCGCCGGTGACGCCGGGTAGCCTGCCCTGGTCTTTGAGGCGCAGGACGCCTAGGGTGGTGAAGGCCAAGGCCGCCAGGAAGAGGCCTGCGAAGAAATAGACGCCGAAGATGTCGCTATACCATTCGGGTTCCAAACTCGAGATCCAGTCGAACGCGATGACGGTCAGAGTCACGGCGAACAGAGCCAGGAAGGCCGGCGCGTAACGGCGCATGCGTAGCGTCAAACGCGGGTCTGCGCTGGCGTCTTGTTGAAGCGACAAGCCGGTGAACATCTTGTAGGATGCGACCCATGCCGCGATGCATAGCAAAGTGCGGATCGCGAAGAATGGGACGTTGAGCCACGGTGTCTTATCGGCGACTATGTGCGAGAGGTCTTGGGCCGGTTGGGTCCAGGGATAGATGCTGGTCAAGCCGAACAGACCGAAGATGAGCAGGGCCGCGGCCAGTAGCACTAGGCTTGCCGTACGTTCCGGGACTCGCCGCATGGGGATGGTCCAGCGCGCTCCCAGAAGATGCCCGATGGCCACGATGAAGAGCGATCCCAAGCCCAAGCTCACGACGAACATCGTCCAGAACACCCAGTTGAACCAGAAGCGCTGGGTCAGACCGTAGGCAAGCGTCGCGAACATGACCGCAAGACCGATGCTGTGGGGTAGATAGCGTTTCATCGTAGGTCCGTGTCCTTGGCGTTCTGCGCGCGTTGCAGCGCGCGTAAGTAGAGTATGCTTTCCCAGCGTTCCCGTTGAGTCATGTAGCCGCCGTAGGCAGGCATGGAATTCTTGCCTTTGCTGATGATGTGATAGATGCGTCCGTCAGTGTAATCGCGGAATTGTTTGGTTTGTAGGTTGGCCGGCTTGGCGCCATAGGCGTCGCTTAACGTGGTCTTGCCGTCGGCGACCGCGCCGTGGCAGACCTGGCAATAGGTGGCGTACGCCCTTTTGCCCGCCAGCAGATTCTCGCGCGTGGCGGGCAATGGGTTGTTCAGGATGGCGGCATTATCCTCTTTTTGCGGCGAGGTGTCGAGGTGGCCGCGTGCTACGGAGCCCGCCACCGGTAACCGTGTGCCTAGGGTTTGGGCGTTTTGCCTTGGTTGGTCTTGCATGCGTACCATGGGTGGTAATGTTGGGAATAGTTTGATGCCCCAGTAGGTGCCTAGTCCCGCGATGAGCATGGCTGCAGCCGTGGCTGATGCTAGACGTGTGAGGATCTGTATCGGCGCGGGTACGGGCGCGTCGGGCAGGTCGAGCGTCTCGATCCCTTTGGCTCCAAGGTGACGCAGTAAGTCTTTGGTTTTGTCTGCGTCAAAGCGG
Source organism: Elusimicrobiota bacterium (assembly GCA_038041525.1). Classification (GTDB taxonomy): domain Bacteria; phylum Elusimicrobiota; class Elusimicrobia; order JACQPE01; family JACQPE01; genus JBBTGF01. The sequence goes on from JBBTGF010000113.1 coordinate 1,476, forward strand.
TCCGTGTCCGGTGCGATGGATAGGGCGAACTTATCCTTGGTGATGGCCGTGATCGCGGCGCTTTTTAATATCGGATGCCCGTAGTCTGGGAGGCGGTTTAAGACGGCCAGCATGCCGACGCCTGCGGTGAGCGCGGAGAACAATACCATGGTCTCAAAGATGATGGGTACGAACGCCTGCCACGAGAAGAAGGCTTTACCACTGGTCATGACCGGATAGTCGATAGCGCTCATCCACCATTGGAAAGCGAGCGCAGTGAGCGCGCCGATGACGGCCATCACGAAGACCATGCCGCCTAAAGGCGAGCGCCGCAGTCCCAGTGCGGCATCGAGCCCGTGGATAGGATAAGGGGTATATGCTTCGAGTTTGCCTAAACCTTTGCTCTTGGCTTGCGGGATGGCGGCCAACAGGGCTTCGGGGGTGTCGAAGAGTCCGACGACGACGACAACCTGCCTGTTCATGCGTGGTCTCCATGGCGCGGCTGTGCGCCGGGGAGGATCGCTTTCATCTCCGTGGTCGCGATCACGGGGAAGACTTTGGCGAAGGCCAGTACCAGCGTGAAGAAGAGGCCGAAGGAGCCTGCCAGGATACCGAAGTCGATCGCGGTCGGACGATAGGTGTTCCAGGCGCTAGGCAGATAATCTTGTTGCAGGGAGATGACGATGATGACGAAGCGTTCGAACCACATGCCTACGGTCACGGCGCCGCAGACAATGAACATAGACCAGTAGCTCTGGCGTAATTTTTTAAACCAGTAGAGTTGCGGGATGAAGACGTTGCAGGCAAGGACCAAGAGGCCCGCCCAGCCGTAGCCGCCGAATAGGTATTGCTTGAAGACGTGATGGATACTCTCGTTCATGCTATACCAGGCGGTGAAGCCTTCCATCAGGTAGCAATAGCCCATCAGGCAGGACATGGCGAGGATGACTTTGTTCATGACCTCGAGGTGATAGTCGGTGATGAGGTTCTTGAGCCGCATGGTCTCACGCACTACAATGAGCGCCATCACCACCATGGCGAATCCGGCGAAGATGGCGCCGGTGACGAAATAAGGGGGGAAGATGGTCATGTGCCAGCCGGGCACCAGGGATACCGCGAAGTCAAAGGAGACTACGCTATGCACGGAGAGCACTAGGCCTGTAGCCAAGCCAGCCAACAGCAGATAGGCTTTCTCGTAGTGCTGCCAATGCGTGGCCGCGCCGTTCCAGCCGAGGCTTAAGACGCCGTAGAGCGCTTTGAGGGTCTTGTGCTTCACCCGGTCGCGCAGTGAGGCGAAATCCGGCACCAGACCGATGAACCAGAAGACTAAGGAGATCGTGAAGTAGGTGCTCACCGCGAACACGTCCCAGAGCAATGGAGAGCGAAAATTGGGCCACAAGGCTCTTTGGTTGGGGTAAGGGAACAACCAGAAATTGATCCAGGGGCGGCCCAAGTGGATGAGCGGGAAGATGGCCGCGCAGATGACCGCGAAGATGGTCATGGCTTCGGCGAAGCGCGCGATGGCGTTTCTCCAGCGCTGCCTGAAGAGCAGTAAAATGGCGGAGATGAGGGTCCCTGCGTGGCCGATACCTACCCAGAAGACGAAGTTGATGATGTCGAACGCCCAAAAGACGGGACTGGTGTTGCCCCAGACGCCGATACCTTTGTACAGGGTGTAGCCGATGCAAGCGAAACCCAGAGTCATGATGCTGGCTGTGCAGGTGATAGCTAAAAGCCACAGTTTCGAGGGTTTTTTCTCGGGAAAACGTAGCACCTGCTCGTCGAGGAGGCCGGCGTTGACCTCGCCTTGCGTCAGCGGGGGGGCGAGGAGCTCTTTAGGCAGCGTCGTCGTATCAAGTCTCATCGGAATGTCCCATGTCCGGATTCTTCATCTCGGTAAGATAGGTGATAGCGGGTCGGGCGCCGAGCTCTTCGAGCACGCGGTAGCCCCGTTCATCTTTGGATAGCAGCGATACGCGGCTGACCGGGTCGTTGGTGTCGCCGAATACGATGGCTTGCGCCGGGCAGGCGACAGCACAAGCCGGTTTGATCTCGCCGTCACGCAAGGTGCGGTCCTCGGATTTGGCGTGCTGGCGTGCGTCTTGGATGCGTTGTACGCAGAACGTGCATTTTTCCATCACGCCGCGTGAGCGCACGGTGACTTCCGGGTTAAAGACCAGGCGTTCACTTTCAGCGATGGTGTCGAAGTATTCGAAGAAATTGAAGCGTCGGACTTTGTAGGGACAGTTATTGGCGCAATAACGCGTGCCGACGCAGCGGTTATAGACCATCTGGTTCAAACCATCGGGACTGTGGTTGGTGGCGTTGACTGGACAGACGCTCTCGCAGGGAGCATTGTCGCATTGCTGGCAGAGCATCGGCTGTTGCAAAACCTTGGGGTTGGCCGTGTCGCCTTCGTAATAACGGTCGATGCGCATCCAGTGCATGGCGCGCCCTTTATAGACGTTCTCGGGTCCGACCGAGGGGATGTTGTTCTCGGATTGACAGGCGACGACGCAGGCGCTGCAGCCCGTGCAGGAGTTCAAGTCGATCGCCATGCCCCATTTGTGTTCATCCGTCGGTTGCGCGTCGTAAAGCGTGGGGACTTCGTGGGCATGTCCGGCGCATTCACGTGATTCGACGAAGCGCTCCAGCGCCATGCTGCGCACGAGGTCACGGCCTTCCGTCGTCGAATGCTTTTGGGTCAAGGGAAGACGGACTTTTTTTCCGGTGGCGGTGATGGCGACGTCGCGGCGCAGGAACGGAGCGTCAGCATCGAAGGAAAGCAAAGGGTAAAGGTCGGCGCCGATGCCGGTGGCCACCGCGCCCGTGCGCCGGCCGTAACCCAAGTAGGCTGTCACTGAACCTTGCGCTTGGCCCGGCTGCGTCAAGACGGGTATCTCGATGGTGCGGCTGCCGGGGACCCGCCTCTGGCGGGTCGAGCGTCCCCCGAAGCTCTGCGTAGGGGGACCGTCGGCGCTCAAGCGTACTAGGTCGCCGTCGGAAAGCTTGGAGCTTTGCATGTCCGCGGTTGACAACATCAGCGCGTTGCCCCAGGTCAGCTTACTGACCGGGTCCGGGAGTTCTTGCAGCCAACCGTTGTTGGCGTAGCGGCCATCGTAGACTCTCGGGTCGGCTTTAAGCGTCAGTTCGAGCCCGCCGGAATCCGTCGTCGTCGTTGCCGCAGCAAGGGCTTGATCGATGTCGGAAGACCGTAGACCCGGTAGTGATGCCGAGTCAGGTTTCGTGATATGGATGCCGTCATGTAAGACGGCGCTCCAAAAAGCTTCGAAGGAAGAAAGGTGTCCTGACGGGTAGATATGTTTGTGCCAGAAATCCTTGAGGAAACCGTTGTAATCCTGCGTTTTCATGTGACCGAACCTTGAGACGAGACCCAACAGGATATCTTCACCTTGCAAAGTATCGTAGAGGGGGCTGATCGCGGGTTGCTGCGTCAGGATGCGGTTGCCGTCGTCGGTCAAATCAGCCCAGGATTCTAGCCAATGATTCTCCGGCAATACGATGCCGCAGGCGGCGCTCGTCTCGTCGGCATATCTGCCGATGTGGACCTTGACCTTGGTGGCGGAGGCGGCCCGCTGCCAAAGGTTGTCGGCAGCAAATGCAGCCGCAGGGTCGGTCCGCCAGAAGATGGCCGCGGAAAAAGCGCCGGAGGCCATGCGTTGCAACAGCGAGGTCATCTCCTGATGGGTCAGTAATTGCGCGCTCGCCGCGTCAAGACCGCTATTCTTGCGTACGCAGGCGCTCTTGAGCATAGCGTTGATGAGGTCGCAGGCGACATGGACGCTTTTAGGCAGAAAGGGTCCGGCCAAAGCGACGCATGCCATCTTGGCCGCGGCCATCTCATGCGCCAATGCGGAGATGTCGCCGGCGTGCAGGCCGCAAGCAAGCGCCGCGGCCGCAATATCGCATGTATCGAGGATTGATGCCGGTATACCGGTGGGCAGGGCCAGTCCTTCATGGCGCAGCGCTTTAGCCAGCGCAAATGCCAAGAGTGACGCGCGGGAGGTTTTGACAGGGAATCGATGGTCGGCTTTAGCGCCTGTCAGGGTCATGCCGGATTCGAAGGCATATAGGCGGTTGCCGGATCGTGTCCCAGGCAGTGGCCGGTTATTGGCGTAATCGGCGATGGCTTTAGGGTCGTC
>JBBTGF010000114.1:0-2738 GCA_038041525.1 Elusimicrobiota bacterium
CAGACCGGCCAACGTCGCCTGATCCGCCACGGTGAAACGGCCCTCCGCGTGAGCGATGGGCAGCTCGAAATCTTCTTTGATGATCTTACGCGCGCGCTTAGCCAACACGGAATCGGCCTCAACACCGACCTTGACCCAGCGGCACTCGAAACGGCCCAAAGCGTTGGCCCGCAGCGTGACCTTGCGCTCGCCTGAAGAGAACAAACCGGAATTGACCAACACCTGGAACCCGTTGCAGACGCCCAAGACCGTGCGCCCCTGCGTCGCGAAATCAAGCAATAATCCCGCGAGATCGGCTTCCAGCATCAGCGAGAATACCTTCCCGGAACCAAGATAATCACCATAGGAAAAACCGCCGGGCAACACCAGCATGTCATAGTCGTAAAGGCTCTTGGGCCGTTTGGCGGCTTGGAAGAAATCCATGGTGACGGCAACCGCTCCCGCGAGCGTGAGGGCTTGGCGCATCTCCCGGTCACAATTGGTGCCGGGCGCTTTAAGGATGACGGCCTTAAGCTTTCCCATCAGGCCTCCTTAAGAACGCCTTGCACAACTCTTCATGACGCCAACGCGCGATGACCCGCTTGTCCATGCTGACCACCAATCCGGGCCGCGCAGTCACCCGTCCGATCTTAGCGAACGGCAAACCTTTGCAGCACGCGGCTAACGCCGTACGCTGCGCGGGTCTGGCCGCGAAAACGAACCGTGATACGCTCTCGGCAAAGAGCGCGGCTACGGCATCCAGACCTTGGCCGGGCACGGCGCCGAGATCAGCTTCGATACCGAGATCGCTACCTAACGTCATCTCCGCCAAAGCCGCGAAGATCCCGCCATCGCTGATATCATGACAACTCGCCGCCAAACCCTTGCCCAACGCGCGGCGCGCGGCGGCAGTTATCCGCACACACTCTGCCAAATCGATATGCGGGACGCCCGATGCAGAACCCAGAAGCGGCCCTGCTTGCGAACCCGCGAACTCCGCGCGTGTGGCGCCCAAGACATAGATATCATCACCGGCGCGCTTGACCGACGAATCGACAATGAGCCGGAGGTCTTTAAGGATACCCAAAGCGCTGACCAAGACCACGGTCGGGATGTTCGCGCCATCGGGCAAGGTGTTGTTCAAGCTGTCCTTGCCGGAGATGAAAGGCGCGCCGAACGCCTTGGCTGCCGCATAAAGGCCTTCCGAGGCTTCGACTAAATCGTTTAAGACACGGGCGTCGCTGGTCTGACCCGCGCAATAGTTATCAAGCAGGCTCACGGTCTCAAGCCCGCCGCCTAGCGCCGTAAGATTAGCGATGGCTTCGCAAACCGCGGCCTCGGCCATCAGCCGCGCGCCATACGCCGAGAGCCGCGAACGCAAACCTAAACCGATAGCCACAGCTTTGCGGCTATCATAAAGCGGTTTGATGACCGCGCCATCAGCAGGTGCTATGGCAGTTTTGCCGACAAAGGGCTTGCCGATGGTGCGGCCGCCGACCTCATGGTCATACTGGCGCACGATCCATTCCTTCGAAGCGACATCCGGCAAAGACAGGACCTTTAAACCGATGCCCTTGATATCTTTGACCTTGACGTACCGCGTGACGGCCTCGCGCGAGGACGCCGGCGCCGGTACATCAAAATGAAAATCTTTCTTCGGTACCTCACGCAACAAGGCCAAAGGCAGGTCGACTAGATGTTCGTCCTTGAACCTGATATTGACGCGCGAACTTTTAGCAAACGTCCCCAGGCAGCTGGCATCGAGCTCGAAATCATCGAGCAACGCCTCTAAACGCTTCTGCCGCTTAGGTTCGACAGCCAAGAGCATGCGCTCCTGCGATTCAGAGACTAGGACCTCCCAGCCGTCCATCGCAGGTTCTTTCAACGGCACGCGGCCTATATCCGCGTTGACGCCCAGAGGATGCGCCGGGGTCGAACCCCAATCCGCCAGCTCCCAGATGGCGCAAGCGATACCGCCGGCGCCCAGATCCGTGATCGCGGTGTACAGGCGCTCCTGTTGTGCCGCTTCCAAGAAATCCCAGACCTTCTTTTCCAAGATAGGATTACCGATCTGCACCACGGAAGGCGGCAAGCCATCCTGGAGCTTCTGCGAGGAGAAGGTCGCGCCGTGGATGCCGTCGCGCCCGGTCTTATTACCGATGAGATAGACCAAGTCCCCGGCCTTGGGTTTGGGCTTGACCACGGCGTTCCTCGCCATCAAACCTATGGTGCCGCAGAACACGAGCGGCAGACCCTTATAGCCCTCATCAAAGACCACGGCGCCGGCGACCGTGGGAATGCCCATGCGATTGCCATAATCACGCACACCCGCGATCAATCCCGCAAGCGTACGGGGCTCATTTTGCGACACACAGAAAACGTCGATGTTGGCGATAGGCCAAGCGCCGCGCCCCGCGCCCAAGATGTCACGGATGACGCCGCCGACGCCCGTCGACGCACCCCCGTAGGGATGCAAGGCTGACGGATGATTATGCGTCTCCACCTTGATTGCCACCGCCCATTTCTTATCCAACGCCACGATGCCCGCGTTATCTTTGAACGCGGAAAGCACCCAGGGCCTGCGCAACTCCTTGGTGGCTTTAAAAACCGTTTCTTTCAAAAGATTGTCATATTGCTTAGCGCCCCCGCCGACCACGAACCTGCCCCGCAGCGTCTTATGGCGCGTGTGCTCGCTCCATGCTTGCGCGATCATCTCGAGCTCGGCGACGGAAGGCTGGCGCATCTCATCGTCAAAAAAA
>JBBTGF010000115.1:0-5175 GCA_038041525.1 Elusimicrobiota bacterium
TACAAATAACCAGCCCCCCCCCCGTCAATGGCGCTCCATGCTTCCCTGATGAACCCGAACGGAATGATTTACTAGGCCGCGCCTAGCTATAATCTTACGGTTACGCCAGTGATATCGACTATTCCAACCAGTAAATATACGCAACGCGGCGAACTGCTGGTCAAATGCGCGGCAGAACGAGTCCTGGTCATCGACGGGGCTATGGGCAGCATGATCCAGGCCAGGAACTTAAGCGCACAGGACTTTGGCGGCGAGCGCTATGAAGGCTGCAACGAACACCTCGTGCTCACGCGCCCTGACGTCATCGCTGACATCCATAGCGCTTATCTTGAAGCGGGCGCCGACATCGTAGAAACCAACACCTTCGGCGCTACCGACATCGTGCTAGCTGAATACGATCTAGCAGACAAAGCCTACGAGATCAACCGGCAAGCGGCGGCCCTGGCCCGAAAAACCTGTGAACGCTTCGCCACGCCCGAGCGGCCTCGTTTCGTCGCAGGCTCGATGGGTCCGACGACGAAATCTTTACTCGTCACCGGCGGGACCACGTTCGACGTCTTAAAGAACGCTTTCAACCAACAAGCCAAAGGCTTGATCGACGGCGGCGCCGACCTCTTACTCGTCGAGACCACGCAAGACCCCTTGAACATCAAAGCCGCCCTCTTGAGCATCGATGACGCTTTTTCCGAGACCGGCAAGGTATTGCCCGTCATGGTCTCGATGACGATCGAAGCCATGGGCACTATGCTTGGCGGCGCCAACGCCGAGGCCATGGCGATCACACTGGAACATAAAGGCCTCTTTGCCATCGGCCTTAACTGCTCCACCGGACCGGATTTCATGACCAGCCACATACGCACCTTGGCCGAAACCTTCCCCGGCAATGTCAGTTGCATGCCCAATGCCGGCTTGCCCGATGAGAACGGCCGCTATAACGAGATGCCGGAGAGTTTCGCCAAAAAGACCGGCCGCTTCATCGAATCCGGCTGGGTCAATCTAGTGGGCGGCTGCTGCGGAACCACGCCGGAACATATCCGCATGCTCGCCCAAGCCGCCAACGGTAAAAAACCACGCGTCATCCGCGTGGCGGCGCGCACCGCGGTCAGCGGCTTGGAAGCCTTAATCATCGACGATGACAAACGCCCGATCTTGGTCGGCGAACGCACCAACGCCATCGGCAGCCGGATCTTCAAAGACACCATCGCCCGCGGCCAGTGGGATGAAGCCGTCGAAGTCGCGCGCCGGCAAGCGCGCATGGGCGCGCATGTGCTCGACGTCTGCTTGGCCAACCCCGAACGCAACGAGCGCCAAGACATCGAGGAATTCTTAAGCCGGCTGGTCAAAGCCACCAAGCTACCCTTGATGATCGATTCCACAGATGCGCAGGTCTTCGAGACCGCGCTACGCTGGTGTCCGGGCAAAGCCATCCTTAATTCGATCAACCTCGAAGACGGTGAGGAGCGGTTTAAAAAAGTCGTCCCTCTTATCCATCGCTACGGCGCGGCGGTCGTGGTGGGCACGATCGACGAAGACCCCAAACAGGGTATGGCGCTGACAGGACAACGTAAACTCGCTATCGCTAAGCGCAGCCATGACCTACTGACGAAAACCTATGGGCTTAAACCCCAAGACCTGATCTTCGACGTACTGGTCTTCCCCTGCGCCACGGGTGATAAGAACTACTATGGCAGCGCTAAAGAGACCATCGAAGGTATCCGCCTGGTCAAAAAAGAGCTTCCTGATTGCAAAACCATCTTAGGCGTTTCCAACGTCTCCTTCGGCTTACCCCCGGCCGGCCGCGAGATATTAAACGCGGTGTTCCTGTATCACTGCGTCCAAGCGGGCCTCGACATGGCCATCGTCAACACTGAAAAATTAGCGCGTTTCAGCGCTCTGCCCAAAGAACAGATCAAACTCGCCGAAGACCTGCTCTTCTGGAAGGGTCCCGGCGACCCGGCGCATGCAGATGGCTTCGACCCGATAGCGGTCTTCGCTGCGTTCTTTAGGGACAAGAAGGTCGAAATGAAGCAGGATGCCAGGCGCTCATTGCCCGTGCACGAACGCGTAGCCAAAAACGTCCTGGAAGGCTCCAAAGACGGCCTCCTCGACGATTTAGATGAGCTCCTAAAGACCAATACCCCGATGCAGATCATCAACGGCCCGCTGATGGCGGGCATGGACCAGGTAGGCAAGCTCTTCGCGGCTAACGAGATGATCGTAGCGGAAGTGTTACAGAGCGCCGAGGTCATGAAAGCGGCCGTGGCCAAACTCGAACCGTTGATGGCCAAGTCTGCAGTCACGGTCAAGGGTAAACTGATGCTAGCCACAGTCAAGGGCGACGTGCACGATATCGGCAAGAACCTAGTGCATATCATCTTGAAGAACAACGGTTTTGCAGTCATCGACTTAGGCATCAAAGTGACTCCCGAGGTCTTGATAGAGAACGCAGCCAAGCACAATCCCGATATGATCGGCCTCTCGGGGTTGCTGGTCAAGAGCGCGCAGCAGATGACGACGACGGTCGAAGACTTGAAGGTCGCCGGCATCAACGTGCCCATCTTAGTCGGCGGCGCGGCGCTCTCGCCAAGATTCACGGCAGGCAAGATCGCGCCCAACTACAACGGGCCCGTGCTCTATGCTAAAGACGCCATGCATGGCCTTGAGCTGGCTAACGCCTTATCCTCGCCGCAACAAAGACAAGCCGCTTTAGCTAAGAATAAAGACCTGCAAGAAAGCCTGCGCCAAGGTATGTCTTCAGGTAACGCTGCTGTCACCTCGACGCAAGCCGATACGGCAGTCAGCGCCGTCACGGTATTAAGTGACATCCCCACGCCACCCGATCTTAAACTCCACACCATCAAAGACTATGACCTTGAGAAGATCTTCGGTTACATCAACCCCATCATGCTCTACGGCAAACACCTGGGGCTCAAAGGCGGCGTCGAAGAACTCTTCAAGAAGGGCGATGTTAAAGCCCTTGAGATCAAGGACCAGGTACGCCGCTTGCAAGACGAGATCCTGACAAAAAAATACATCAAAGCTGACACGGTCTTCAAGTTCTGCAAAGTCGCATCCCAACACAACAAGCTCCTCATCGCCGGACCCGTGGATGGTGTAGTATCAGAGACCTTCGAGTTCCCCAGGCAACCCCAAGCGGAACATCTATGTTTGAGTGACTTCTTCCGGCCCGCGGACAAGGGAGGCGACTTCGCCTGCTTCTTCGCCCTGACCTGCGGCAAAGGCATCATGGAACTAGCGCAAACGGCAAGACAAGAGGGTGAATACTTGAGGTCATACGCCCTGCAAGCCATCGCCATCGAGAGCGCCGAGGCCTTCGCGGAACTGCTCCATGAGGAGATCCGGCGTATGTGGGGATTCCCTGACCCCGCCACCATGACACTCAAAGAACGCTTCCAAGCTAAATATCGTGGCCTGCGCGTGAGCTTCGGCTACCCTTCGTGCCCGAACCTCGAAGACCAGACCAAGCTCTTCCGGTTACTCGAACCGGAAAAACATATCGGCATCACCCTCACGGAAGGTTTCATGATGGAACCGGAAGCGAGCGTCTCGGCGATGATACTGCACCACCCACAAGCCCGCTACTTCAGCGTTTAGACTCTTATTCCAAAACCTCTTCTGGCTTTGCGCCCAACCCACGCTCATCACATGCGTCGCTGACGGCATCGCTCAATATCTCCGGGGCATAAAGATCGGCATATTGAGCCACGATCGCCAAAAAAGCCTCTTGCTCACGCGCGGCCTTGTGGCAAAAAATAGCTGTCTGCGCGTTGCCGATACGCTCGAGCGCTTGATGCGCGCACAAACGCGCTTTCGGCGGCAATTTTTCTTCGACACAAGAATCGATGCAACTCTGTAGACGCTCCTTTTTAAGTCTTGAACACTGTTGGGACCTACGGCATATCCCCGAATACGGATTGCGCAAATAAGCCCGTCTCTGCTTGATGCACTTGTCAGTATCACCTAAGACAGAATCGAAGCAATACGCCACGCTCGAAAACGCCACTATGGACCCCGCAAGCAACAGGCTGCGTATGGTGACCGCCATGTATCACGCTCCAGGGAGAATGTACCATGCATCGCTTATCAGTGCAATACTGGAGCGCCACGCTCTTGGAACGACATTATCAAACAGGCAACGCGCGCGCCGCCCAACGCGCGACCATAGCGCACAAGCGCGGCCTATGGTCGGTGAAACCATGATCCGCGCCGTCGATGATGGCCAAGCGCTTAGGCGCACCAGCGCGCTCAAAGAGGTCGCGGGAAAGCGCGCAAGGCAGCAACTCATCTTGACTGCCATGCAGCAAAAGCAACGGCCGCGGGGCGATGCGTCCGACGACGCGGGCAGGATCGCAGCCGAGAACGACATCTTTGAACTCACGCCATAAGGCCGCTTTTGAACCATACTCGAGCACCGACGCAAGCTCATAGACCTTCTCACGGGAACGCGCGTCGCGCCATTGAGAGTCCCCGGACATCGGCGCCATAGCACAGACCGCGGCCACGCCGCGGTCAAGCGCTGCGACGTTGATAGCCGCCCAACCGCCCATGCTTAAACCCATGATGCCGACACGGCGGCAATCAACACCCGGATCGCGACGCAACGCCCGCAATGCCGCGCGCGTATCTTCGATGATACCGGCGAAGCTATAACGCCCGTGACTCCCCCAGCTACCTCTAAAATGCGGCGCCAGACAGACATAACCACGGCGCGCCAAGACCCAAGCCAGATCGGCGTTCTTCTGCGCGCCGGGGAAACCATGCAGGAGCAGGAATGCGGGCTTCTTCGCGGGTCCGTCTTGCGGGGCGTATCTGACACCGACGAGCTTGCTGCCTTGGCAACGCAACTCGATACTGTCAATGTCCATGGATGTCGATGAAATCTGTCCCCAAGAGGAATCGAACCTCTATAGCCGGCTTAGAAGGACGGTGCTCTATCCATTGAGCTATGGGGACGCACGCTTGTCTATGAGGATTTTACCAAGAGGCAAGCCTTGTTTTATAATCCGAACCGGCGGTCCCCCTTCGCAGGCCGTTTGCAGAGCTCGCGGCACCTGTTGCGCCAGAGGCGCTATTCCGAGGCGCTGATCCGAGCTGCGGGGGACGCTCGACCCGCCGGTGGCGGGTCCCCGGCAGTCCCCCTTCGCAGAGCTGCGG
>JBBTGF010000116.1:0-3246 GCA_038041525.1 Elusimicrobiota bacterium
TTAATTTTTTAGGACATTTAAGCGGCGTGGCTACTTTGACCCGGCGCTTCGTCGACCGTGTCAAAGGCCGCTGCATGGTCTCGGATACGCGCAAGACCACGCCTTTGCTGCGCGACCTTGAGAAAGCAGCCGTTGCCACCGGCGGAGGCATCCCGCATCGCCGCGACCTTTCAACGATGGCGATGATCAAGGATAATCATCTCGCTATCTTGCGCCGTCAGCATGGCCGCCATTTTGCCGCCGCGCTATCGTCGCTTTGTCGCAAGCTTAAATCCAAAGGCGTTGAGGTCGAAGTAGAGGTCGATGACATGGAAGTCTTGACAGCCGCCTTGGCCGCGCGCGCCGATTGGTTGATGCTTGATAACATGGACGGCGCGCGGCTTAAGAACGCCTTGCGCCGGATCGCCGGGTATCGGCCGCGCCCCAAAGTCGAGGTTTCAGGCGGCGTCGACCTAGCCGCTGTCCCCGCTCTGGCGCGTCTAGGGATCGAACGTGTCTCGGTCGGAGCGTTGACGCATTCCGCTGCATGCGTTGATTTTAGCCTTAGAGCCATATGAACGCGTTGTCCGTCTTGCGTTTCGCTACGTTGGATTCGACGCAGACTCACGCCAAACGTCTCACGCAAGAAGGAGCGCCACCGGCGACGGTCATTTGCGCTGGGTCGCAGACCGCGGGATACGGCAGGAAAGGGGATGCCTGGGAGTCGGCGACGGGCGGGTTGTGGTTCTCCGTTATCTTACGCCCCGCTTTTGCCCCAGTGGACGGCGCGCTCTTCTCGGTGCAAGTCGCGCAGCGTGTGGCTGACGTCCTTGGACGGCATTTTCCAGGCATCGACCTGACCGTCAAGGCCCCTAACGATGTCTTGGCTGGCAGCTCGGGGCACAGCCCGCGTAAAATCTGCGGTATCTTGGTCGAAGCCAGCGTCACCGGGGATAACTACGACTGGATGGTCGTGGGCGTGGGAATCAATGTCAACAACAGCTTGAGCGTCGCGCTTAAAAGTCGCGCGGTGACGCTCAAAGAGCTCGCCGCGCGCGAAGTCGCGCTCGAACCGCTACTCGCAGACCTCGTCGATTCGATAACCTCGCTTTTATTTTGAGATAATTGGATATGCCTGAAGCGCGCGCGATACGGTTGGTACCGCTTAAAAAACGTCAAAGTAAGGTCGATCTAGCCGCTTTGGGCGCTCGGCCTGTCAAAGGCGTGCGCTTCCGTGATTTTTGGGCGGGGTTGCCCGATATCCTGGCCGTCAAGAACATGCGTTTCTTGGTTGAACGCATCAGGGTTGCCCGACGTTTGAAGAAACCGGTCATCGTCATGTTTGGCGCGCATGTCATCAAAGCCGGGCTTTCGCGATATCTAGGGATGTTGGCGCAAGAGGGCTGGGTCACAGCGCTCGCCACCAATGGCGCCAGCGTCATCCATGATTTTGAACTTTCCTACGCCGGCCATACCAGTGAAGATGTCGCTAAGAATCTCGCGCAGGGTACTTTCGGGTTCGCGGCGGAGACCGGGATGAATCTTAACGCCTGGGCTAAAGAAGCCGCCGCTTCGGGCAAAGGGCTCGGCTTCACGGTAGGCGAACGCATCGCAAAAAGTGATTTTCCTAACAAGGGTTTGAGTCTTTATGGCACCTGTTACCGGCTCAAGATCCCGGCGTGTGTGCATGTGGCTATCGGTACCGACATCGTCTATCAGCATCCGGATTGTGACGGGGGCGCCTGGGGGCGTGCCAGTTTCGACGATTTCAAAAAGCTCACGGACGTTGTGGGTAAACTCGATGGCGGTGGCGTGGTCATGAACTGGGGTTCCGCTGTTTTGATGCCGGAAGTGTTCCTCAAGGCGCTCGCCATCAATAAGAACCTGGGCAAAAGCTTTCGCGGCATCACGACCGCTAATTTCGATATGATCACGCATTACCGGCCAAGAATGAACATTTTGGAAAGACCCACGCAGGAAGAAGGAAGCGCCGCCGTCAACATCATCGGCCATCATGAGTTATTATTGCCGTTGTTGGCGCAAGCGCTCCTCGATCAATCCGATGATTAAACTCGCACGCGCGCGCTCGATCATCGCCAATTTCAGCCGCAAGTCTGTCTTGGTCGTCGGCGACCTTATCATGGACCGATTCATCTGGGGCACAGTCGCGCGCATATCGCCGGAGGCGCCGGTCCCCGTCGTGGATGTGGAACGTGAAGAGGACAGACCCGGCGGCGCGGGCAACGTCATCTTCAACCTTGTCGATTTGGAAGCCAAGGTCAGCGCTGCCGGCATCATCGGCATGGACGCGGTCGGTGAGCGCTTGGCGCGCGATTTTGAATACCGCGGCGTCAACATCGAGGGTATCTTGCTCGACCCCGCGCGTCCGACGAGTTTGAAGACCCGTATCATCGCCACGCATCAGCATGTGGTGCGTTTTGACAAAGAATTCAAAGCGCCGATCAGCGCGGAATTCGAGAAGCGGCTCTTGGGCGTGCTTAAGACGTCATTGGCGCAAGCCGACGCCGTGATCTTCTCTGATTACGGAAAAGGGTTGATCGCATCGCACATGGCCGCTATCTTGATCGATAGCGCACGCAAGATGGGCAAGCCCGTCTTCGTCGATCCCAAGCCGGAGAATTTCCGCATCTACCGTAACGTCACCTGCATGACCCCTAATACCAATGAAGCCTTCCTGGGTTCAGGCGAACTGCCCAAGAACACGGATCATGCGGTCGAAACCATAGGCCGCAAGATCATGCGGCGCTTGAATATCTCCGAGCTTGTCATCACTCGTGGCGCGCAAGGCATGTCGGTCTTCGACCGCAGCCGCACCGGCACGGTAAGGATCACGCATATCCCGACCAAGGCTAAAGAAGTTTTCGACGTCACCGGCGCAGGCGACACCGTCATCTCCGTCTATTCGCTAGCTCGGGTCGCGGGGGCGACGGCGCTGGAAGCCGCGCACCTATCCAATATCGCGGCTGGTCTCGTCGTCGGCAAGATCGGCACGGCGACCGTCAATCGCAAGGAGCTTTTGGAGGCCTTATAAATATGGCACAGGCCAGATATATCTTCATCACTGGCGGCGTAGCCAGTTCTTTGGGTAAGGGTATCGCCGCGTCTTCGATCGGCTGTTTGCTTAAAGCCCGTGGGTTCAAGGTCGGAATGCTTAAATTCGACCCGTATATCAACGTTGACGCGGGCACCATGAACCCGTACCAGCATGGCGAAGTCTTCGTCACCGACGACGGCGCGGAGACCGAC
>JBBTGF010000117.1:0-2226 GCA_038041525.1 Elusimicrobiota bacterium
CTCCTTCTCGAGCGCCACGCGCTCCATTTTGAAGAGCTGACCATCGAGCAGAGACTTCGCCGCCGCGACATCGACCGTCACTTTGCCCAGCGGCGTCTCGTAAGCGCTGAATGTGGAAACCGCGACCCCGGCAAAGCCATGATAGTGACTCGCACCCATGATGACGACCCTGCGTATCCCCTTACCCTTGAGCGCCGCGAACCCATAAGCCGCTGCCTGCCCGCTATACGCGTAGCCCGCGTGCGGCGACACCATGGCGACAGGCCTGCCCACCGTGACCATCTTGCCCGTGCGCGCGAGATACAGATCGAGCCTGTGGCTTAAAGCCTCGGGCTCACCGGGATACCATGAACCGGCGAACACGCTCTTTTGCACTGTTTGGGCTAGGACATCACCGCCGAGGACCGACGACACACAACAAAAAATGACGAACCAGAGGAACCGTCTCATAAGTCTAATCTAGACAACTTTGTCTACGTTGACAACGATATGAATACTCGATATCAGGGAAAAATCCCAACCTTGTCATCCTGAACGAAGCGAAGGATCCCCTCTGTCATTCTGAGCGTTAGCGAAGAATCTCTTGGATATCCCGACAGATCCTTCGCTTCGCTCAGGATGACAAGAGGCATGCCCAGGATGACAGTGGAACTGGATTAAAATTTAATACCTGATGCCGAGTATGAGTGAAAATAAAATCGATATAATACGGATATGAACACACTCAAGACCACGGTATTACTTGCAGCACTCACCGGTTTACTCATCGTCATCGGCAAATCCTTGGGCGGGCAATCGGGCATGATGATCGCTTTCGTCATGGCGGTGGTCATGAACTTCAGTTCTTATTGGTTCTCGGATAAGATCGTATTAGCCATGCACCGGGCTAAACCAGTGGACCAAGGCAGCGCCCCGGAACTCCACCGCATGGTCCAAGAGCTTTCCGTCGCGGCCCAGATACCCATGCCCAGACTCTACGTCATCGAAGACGCGGCTGCTAACGCCTTTGCCACGGGCCGCAACCCACAACATGCCGTGATAGCGGTGACGACAGGGATATTGGATGTCTTAGACCGCAACGAGCTCAAAGGCGTGTTGGCTCATGAGATGGGCCACGTCATGAACCGCGACATCTTGATCGGCTCCATCGCCGCCACCATGGCGGGCGCTATCTCGATGCTCGCTAACATGGCGCAATGGGCCCTGATGTTCGGCGGTGGACGCAGGGATGATGATGAACGCGGCGGCAACAGTTTGGCCCTGATATCTACCATGATCGTAGCCCCTATGGCGGCCGCGCTCATCCAGATGGCGATCTCGCGCTCACGTGAGTTCATAGCCGATGCCACGGGGGCCCGGCTCATGCTCGACCCCAAACCCCTGGCATCGGCCTTACGCAAACTCGAAGCGGCCAGCAGGCGCGGCCATTTGGGTGCCAGCCCCGCCACCGCACACCTCTTCATCGTCAATCCGCTGCGCGGCGGATCGCTTAAAAGCCTTTTCAGCACGCACCCGCCGACAGAAGAGCGGGTCAGAAGATTGTTAGCAATGGATCAAACCAGCTTAACGCTGACGGTCTAAATCTAGAATTCTAGTCCTCGCAATGACAATAAAAATTATCTAAAGTCATTATCTGTAGGTAAGGAGGTCAAATGAGTGAAGCAAAAGAGTCCGAATTCAAGGGCAACCCGGTTTTGGTGCTTACCGACGGTCCGGATGAGAAATATCCGTTCAGCTTCGGATTACGCAAAGCCAGGCTGATCGTCGAGCAATACGAAAAGATCAAAGAATTCGTCGCCAAACACCAAGGCGAAGCGAAATAACTACCAGATAAAAGGTATGACTCGGGCGGTGCGCTCGGCGTATCGCCTGTAGTCCTCACCTAAGGTATCCGCAAGGAACTTGTCTTCCAGGTGCAGCCTGGTCAGATACAGGACCGTGACAGGGATACTGAACACCAAGACAGCGATCCAACTGTGCGCGATAGCAGGCAGACTAAGCGCCCCTAAGAACGCCCCCAGATACAACGGGTGGCGCACCCATCGATACGGACCATCTTCGATGACGGGATGGTCGTCATGTACGTCGATACTGAAGATGTAATAACGCCCTAAAGTCACCTTCCCCCAGGCGCGCACAAAAAGACTGGCGAAACCCGTCGCTAGGCCGAAGATGAGCAGCGGCCAATAGACCGGCACCGTACCGCGTAATAAGACATAGACGTTG
>JBBTGF010000118.1:0-1122 GCA_038041525.1 Elusimicrobiota bacterium
GATGAGCTTCCCAATTTTTCTTTGCACAAACCCCCGGCTACCTATAAGGCTCTCGGCCAGCTTGACCATGCCTTCGGTAGAAGCGGCCTCAACGACAACGTAACGTTGTCTTCTTAACTCCTTGCCCAAGGTGCTGACAAAACGGGAAAGGGTAATAAGGCGGGTTCCGGTTGGTTTGATTTTTCTATTAGTGTCATGTATCCAGGCCGTCACCTTGTTCCATTCTTTTTGCCTGCGGCAAGGACCGAACACGGAGATAAGCTCGTCGTCGTAAATTGCGATTTCGATTGCATGCGTCATCGCAACCATTAGAACCCGAACACCCCTCCCGGGGTCAATAGGTGGGTAACCCTTCAGTCAAATGAAAGTCAAATGCAGTCAAATCTAATCAGGCCACCCCCAAAATCTCCCTCGTAAACGCCACTTAGGTTTCAGTTTCCCACCAGTCAAAACAAGTCACGTATTTGAAAAAGGTGGGAAAAATAGGTTTTTACCGCAAAGCACAGCCTCGTCAACAGGCGCTCCTCCTGGAGCCTTAAGCTCCTGAATTTATTGGAGAAACTAACCATTAAATGATCTGGTTTACAAAGAGGACGTCAATTGGCACCCCGAAACCCCAATTGCTTTTGGCCTAGTTTATAGAGGAGACGTCGAGGTAATTAAGGTAGGTTTCACCGGAATTCATAGAAAGCTTTCCGATTAGACCCATCTTTTCCTACCACCCATACCCCACGCTGATGCGGTGGCTTTGTCCCAGGTCCCCGAACGCGGCGAAGGCGTAGTCGAACATGAAGATACGCTTCTTAGGGTTATCTAATTCGGAAACTAATCCAGTCCCTTCCCGCATCAGGTTGATACCAAAGCCCACAGTCAAACCGCTGGCCGCGTTATTCCTGCCGTTGTAACCCGCGCGCAGGGTCAAGGGTCCCAAGCCTTCATATTGCGTTCCGAAATGCATAACGGCGGCGCCGTCCTTGGGCACATCAAAATCAATGGCCAACAGAACTTCTTTCCTGGGCCTGACCGCTGCGCCTAACTTTAACAACAACGGCAGTTCCTCGTGTTTGGATTGATAGTTTATGCTAGGACCAAGATTCTGCAACGCAGCGCACAACGTGATGG
>JBBTGF010000119.1:0-1915 GCA_038041525.1 Elusimicrobiota bacterium
TAGGGCTGCAAGCGCGTTATCCGGATGGTACGCCTGTCAGCGTGGACGGTTTCGACTCGCGGCGATTCGATGAGCGCGTCATCGTGACGGGTCGTCATTGTTTCGGTTGCACCGCGGGCGCGGGTAGTTCTTGCGGGGGCGCTTTGCAGGGATGACCTTTTTACTATGCTTCTGATATGCGATTGGGCCTGATCGTAACATTATCGCTTGCCGGAGCCTATTGCGCCGTGGCGCAAGCCAAGAGCAATGTGCTATTGACCGCTACGGCATTGACGGCGCGCCGTGAGGTTGATAAGGTGGCTGGCGCCATCCGTCGGGCGGGTTACGCCGTCGAGACGGTCTATGACATGACGGATGCCATGTTGTTGCAACGCGCCGTTGACAAGCTTACCGGCGGCCGTGTTGATAAGATCGCCGTGGTTCCTTTAGCGGAGAATTCTGATTCGGATGCGTGCCAGCAGTTGGCGTATATCGCGGGCGTCAATAAAGAACCATCCAAGGGGTATATGGCAGTCGACGGCGACATGCGCCGTGGCGGTCAAGGGGCTGCGCAGTTGAAAGGTTTTTTAAAACAAAGCGCGATGCAAGCCCCGGATCTCGCGTTCGGTTCGATGAGCGCGCCGGTGGGTGGGGGTCCCGGCGTCAGGCAGATCAAGAGTAAGGCTGCTTTGGCCGTTATCAGCGCTTTGGATGAGAGTCCTGTCGTAGTCGAAGTCTTGACCGAGCGTGTCAGGAAGCTCTCGAAGCGGCCCGCTGATGAGGTGGTTGTACTCATCGGCCGAGCGCCCGCTGATGAGGATGCGCGGCAAGCGTGGTCGAGTCGCGCTGAAGCTGTCGCATCGGCGGTCAAGCAGAAAGGCGGTTTCCGGGATGTCAGGGCGCTGGGTTTTCCCATAGCCATGAGAAGACAGGATAAGCAGACGCTTTATGGGCCGCTACGCGAATATGTCGCTAAGCAGCGCGCCGCGGGCCTCAAAGTCATCGTGCAGGCGTACGCCATGGACATGGGCGGATTCGATCTGTTGATGAAAGAGGCTTTGCCCGGGGGTTTTTATAAAATCAGTAAGGCCGCTATCCTGCCGCACCCGTCCGTCGAGCGATGGATATTGGAGCGCGTGGCTGAAATAAGTAAACAGTGATGCTGACAACAAACACGAGCGAAGCTATGGCCGAAGCCAACGTCCTGGATAAAGGCTATGTGCGTATGCTTGAGTTCATGGGCGGCGATGCGGGCGTGCTTTTGGCCGCGCGCGTGTCCTTCGCGCAAGGGTTGAAGACCGAAGCGAAAGATAAGAAGCTCATCTTTTATCTGCTGCAGCATAATCATATGACGCCGTTCGAGCATGCGGTGTTTAAATTCCACGTCAAATGTCCCATCTTTGTGATGCGCCAATGGATACGCCACCGTATGGCGAGTTACAACGAGTGGAGCCTGCGCTACAGCGAGACCCCGGAGGAGTTCTACGTACCTGCCGAGATGCGCATCCAAGACACCAAGAATAAACAAGGGTCGCTTGAGGCAGCCGGGAAACTCGATCAAAAGGCGGCGCTGGCGCAGTACAAAGATGCTATCGAGCTCTCATTCAAGACCTATCGTTCGTTCATCGATCAGGGCGTGGCCCGCGAGATGGCGCGCATGGTCTTGCCCACCGCGCTTTACACGCAGTTCTATTGGACCATCAACGCCAGGAGCCTGATGAACTTCATCTTGTTGCGCGCCGAAGCGCATGCTCAGTGGGAAACGCAAGTTTACGCGCAAGCCATCGCCGCCATGTTCAAAGAAAAGATGCCCTGGACCTGGGAAGCCTTCCTGCGCTTCGTCTGGAAAGGCGGTAACCCTATCCTTGATGCCGAAAAATCCCAGTTGATTGATGTCAAATAAAGAGGCTACCGCTCGAATCAAGATCAACAAGTT
>JBBTGF010000120.1:0-2662 GCA_038041525.1 Elusimicrobiota bacterium
ATGTCTTGCACGACGTGCGGCCAACTAGCAAGCTCGGCGGCTTCCGGGCGGGTCAGCGCCTGCCGGCGCACGAACTGGATCTGCTTGAACCCGCCGACATCTGGCCCAAAGCCTGGCAGTCCGTGCTTGCCAAGTTGTCCACGGTCGATGTCGCTGATAAATCCAAGACCACGGCCCCCGCAGGCAGCACGCTAAGGGCGGTGCAGACGAATTTTTCCGGGCAGCGCATCGTGCAAGAGAAGGTGGACGACTCTTTAGTCTGGTGGCGCTCCTTGAGCGCAGTCACCGCGGCGCAGGCGCTTGCGGCGATCCTTGCCAAACTCGGTCCCGACGCGGCCCAAACGACCGTGCTCTGCGAAGACGCTGATTTAGCCGGACTCCTCGACGATGCGCTAGCCGCGCACGATGTCCCGGTCATGGGGGTGACGGCTGCAAGCAACGCCTATCCCGCTCTGCAGGTCCTGCCCCTAGCCTTGGGTTTGCTGTGGAAGCCTACAGACCCCGAGCGCATCTTGGATCTGCTACTTTTACCTGTCGGTCCCATCCCGATAAAATGGGCGCACAAGCTCGCTGACGCGCTCGGTGAGCAGCCCGGCATCGGCGGGGAAATCTGGACAAAAACAATCGAGGAGCTTTCGGCGCAAGATCCGGAAAAGGCAAAAGAATATAAAGAGAGGCTGATACTTTGGCTTTCTTCTTATAAAGCGCAGCAAGGCGAGGCGGTTTCTCGATCAGATGTCGCCGAACGCTGCAAGGAAGTGGCTAAGTGGGCGGGCAGGCGTGCCGCAGCGATGGAAAGCGACATTTCCCAACAGAGCACTGTCGTCACACTTAAAATCGCGGCGTCGCAAGCCGGCGCCTTGGCCGATTTAGCTGCGGACTTTCCGCAGCCCATCAGCGAGCCGCAGTTGCAACGGCTCATCGCGAGCGTGTGTGAAGGTGGCGTCATCATCAACCAACGGCTTGCCCAAAGCGGCGGACCACGTTGGATACGAAGCTTGGCGGAGATCGACGCTCCGTGCCAGAGGCTTATCTGGCTTGGTACCCATTCAACGGACGGCCCGGTATTCTCCTGGACCAATCAAGAAGCAAAGTCTTTAGAGAAAGCAGGCATCGGCATCGGATTTGAAGCCGCCCGCCACGCGCACAAGCGCCGTTTGGAGCGTTTGGGCATGATGAAGTTCACCGGGTCCATACTCGTCGTCGAGCTAAGCAACATCGGTGAAACCCCCGAGCATCCGTTGTGGACCGCGGTGCGGGCCGCTTTGGGCAAGCGTCAGCCGTTGTCGCTTGAAGATGTCATCGCCGAGGGCGGCACGACCGGGAAGTGGCCTTTGAGTGTCGAGGAACGCCGGCTTGCGCCCGCGCGCAAGAAAAACGCCATCTGGAGCGTCGATGCCAAACTTCTGCACGATCGCGACAGTACGTCAGCGGGCGATCTTGAGACACAGCTCGCCTGTCCGCTTAAATGGGTCCTTTCGTATGTGGCTAAGTTAAGATCAAGCCCGGTCGCCGGCCTGCCTTCGGATTACCAGATGTTCGGCAATCTTTCGCACGCCATCATCGAGGAGGTCTTCACTGATTCCAAGGATAGTTCCGTTGACGCGGTTGCCGCCAAAGCGCTTAAAGTCTTCGACCGGCGGGTCGCGACCGAGGCCATGGTCTTGGACAGCCCGCACATGTCAAGCGAGCGCTTGGCCTTACGCACGCAGATAGAAAAGTCGGTGCGTGCGCTCTGCGGGGTGCTTGAGCGCGGTAAATACAAGATGTCCGGTTTTGAAGTCACGCCCCATGCGAAGCTGCTTGGCAAGGAATTCAACGGCAGGATCGACTGCCTGCTCACCGGCAAGGACGATTCTTTGGCCATCATTGACATCAAGTATGCAGGTATCAGAAAATTTCCGGCTTTACTCGAAGATGGGGCGGCCACACAGCTTGCCACCTATGCGGCGGCTTTGGCACAGGAGCGCACCAATGGCGAGGTAAAGGAAATAGCTGCCGGTTACTTCATCATCGACCGCGCGCGCCTGTTGACGCCCGGCACGGGAGCGCTTGCCGGAAGCGATGTAAGCGAGCAGATCGAAGAGGCCCCTTCTTTTGAGCAAGTCTGGAATAATTTTACCGCCGCGTTGAAACAGGCAGAAGGCTGGCTTGAATCCGGGGATATCCCGGTGCGCCCCTTGCAGAAAGAAGATGCATGGCCGGCCGGGGCAAAGATCTCGTTGCGAGAGAAGAAGAATGGTTATAAATCCGATTTTAGCGGGTTTACCATCTGCGAGTACTGCTCCTATTCCCAGCTTTGCGGTAAGGACCCGGTGCTATGAAGAACGTCACGCTCTATTCGGCAAGCGCGGGCACGGGCAAGACCTATACGATCTGCGAGGAAATCGCCAAGCGTATCAAAGCAGGCCTCGACCCCAAGTGTATCATGGCAGTCACCTTCACCAAAAAGGCCGCGGCTGAGCTTAAATCCCGCGTGCAGAAAGCATTGATCGAGAAAGGCTTTATAAAGGAAGCCGCAGCCATGGAGCTTGCCGCCATCGGCACCTTGCACAGCGTGGGCCAGCGTTTCATCAACAAATTCGCCCTGCGGCTCGGGCTTTCGCCGGATCTTGATGTGCTTGCCGATCTTGGGATCCAAGGGGATGCCGTCAGCGGCCAT
>JBBTGF010000121.1:0-4968 GCA_038041525.1 Elusimicrobiota bacterium
AAGCTGACGCTTGAAAGCTTGCGGACCATGGATACTGATAGTTTGCGGGGATTGCGAGGATCGTCCTAGGGTCGGAAGGCCTAGCCAAGCAGGGTCTGCAGTCCTAGGAAAAAACTACCCGAAAGTCCTACGCCAATTCTCATAGAATTAGGGCATGCCCCAGCGGTTGGTTTTAGCGTCGACTTCAGCGAGGAGGAGGGAGTTATTGGCACGCCTGGGCGTGCGCTTCACTTGCGTGGCTAGTGGAGTCGATGAAGAGGCGGTCCGCATCCGTCCGGCGAGGGCGCTTGCCATGGCATTGGCGGGCCGCAAAGCCCGGGTGGTGGCGCGCCGACATCCGGATGCCGTCGTCTTGGCCGCTGACACGGTCGTCGTGTTGCGCGGCAAGGTCCTGGGTAAGCCCAAGGACGCTGCCGAAGCCGCCAGCATGCTCGGTGCGTTGCGTGCTCGAGCGCATCAGGTCATCACCGGCGTGTGTGTCGTGGCTCCGGGACGCGCGGGTGTATGCCGGTATGTGGCGAGCAAAGTCCGCATGCGCGCTTATACGACCGTCGAGAGTTTGGATTACATCTGCCGTGGCGAGCCTTTTGATAAAGCCGGGGGCTATGGCATACAGGACGCGCGCTTCGCCCCCGTCGCAAAGCTCGATGGCTGCTATTACAACGTGATGGGCTTGCCGTTAGGATTGACGACGTCGATGTTGCGGGATGCCGGGCTATCGACTAAGGCGCTTAGCGGGCGGGTGCGCTGTCCGTGCTGCCGACAGAGCCCCACTCATAAGCGCTCGAGTGCGCGCCGACTTTCTCTGCGTGGTCGATGAAAGCGCAGTAGAAGGGATGCCTGCCGATGGTGGCGCTGTCGCCGATGACGATAAGCAGTCTGCGGGCCCGCGTCAGCGCCACGTTCATGCGCCGAGTGTCGGAAAGAAAACCCACTTCGCCGCGGTCATTGGAGCGCACCAAAGAGAGGATGATCGCTTCTTTTTCGCGTCCCTGGAATCCGTCGACCGTGTCGATCTCGAGCCCACGGTCTTCGATGCGTTTCCTGAGTCTACGCACTTGTGCTACGTAGGGTGTCAGCAGTCCGACCTGTTTGGCGCTGACGCCTAAGCCGCGAAGCATCTCGTGGAAATAGGCGGCTAGTCCCGCTTCGCCGTCGTTATACCTGCTCTCCAATAGCTCATCCCAACCTTCATCGTAACCTGTGCCCGCGGTATCGACGAAGACCATGGGCCGCGCTGTAAGGGCAGAGTGTTGTACGCTCGGCAGGTCTGAAAGTAGATGTTCCTTGACCGTCTTATCCGCGATAAGCTTGCCTTTATAGAACTGCTCTGAAGAGAAGCGCATGATCGTCTCGTTCATGCGGTATTGCACGCGTAAGAGCGCCTGATTGTCTTCGGGCAGGATGGTTTTAAGCTGTTCAAGCAAGGTCACCGCGAGCCCTTCTTTGGCCGCGATCGGTGAGTAGATCGTCGGCGGCAATTGGAACACGTCACCGGCGAAGATCGCTTTTTTTGCTTTCGCCAGGCAGACCCAGGAGAGCGGTTCAGTCGCTTGTGAGGCTTCATCGAGGATGACTAAGTCGAAAGGGTCCTTGAACAGCGAGCTCTTGAAGCCTCCGTGCGTGGCACAGACTACGGAGGCGCTGCCCACCACGTCTTTGAGGATGGATTTTTCCAGATTTCTGATCTCTTTCCAGGCCGCGCTGACCTCGGCTTTCGGCGCACGGTTCCTGGTGAGTTTGTCTTTCTGCGTGGTCAGGCGCAGGAGCTCGCGCTGGCTGGGATGTTTGGCTACCAGGGCGTCAAGCGTGGCGTGATGCAGGTCTTCCATCACCCGCGCCGGATGACCGAGCCTGACGGTGTTGACGCCGTATTTGACGAGCTGTTCGAGGATGTTGTCGACGGCGATGTTGCTGGGCGCGCAGGCTAAGACGCGCTGATTGTCTCTGACCGCTTGGCGGATGATCTCGATCAACACTGTGGTCTTGCCTGTGCCCGGCGGTCCGTGGATGACGGCGACTTTGGAGGCACCTAGCGCCATCTGCGCAGCCTGTTTTTGATAGCGATTAAGCGAACGGTTGAAGAATTCGACAGACTTAGGCTTTGACTTTCCCGGCTTATCTTTACCGAGGATGACATCTCTTAGGCTGGCCACGCTACTGTTCTTAGCGCCGCGCAGATTACGCAGGGCTTCAGCCATGCGGTAGTAAGTGGCTTCGCTGCCTAACAGGTCGATGCGGTAGAGGCCCGCAGGCATCTCATGACGCGTCTTCCTCTTTAAGGCGACCGTGATATCGGTTTCCGAGACCCGGTAGACCGTGCCGTCGGCTGTCTGTAGGTTGGGCATGGTCACCATGACGTTGTCGCCGGTATTGATCGCTTGAAAGGGGGACATAGCCCCTTCTTTGACTGATTTGGAAAGCACGATGAGTGGATAGTCGCCCACTGCCGTATCTTCGGCGATGAGGTTCAAGCGTGAGACTGTCTTGCCCGCCGCTTCGCGCATCTCGACGGGACGGCGTTCGAGCTCTTTACGGTTCTCCTGGCGTTCGGCTTCGCGTTCGATCCCGATCAAATCCAACAGATGGTTGAAATGTTTTGGAATCTTGACTTGGGTCATGGAGGGTTTTAGTCGTGGCCGAGGCGCTGCTTGCGGCGTTCCCGAGCTTGCGCGAAGCGCTCTTTCTCCTGTGGCGTTTCGGTCACCAGCGTCGGTACGGGCATGGGTCTGCCTTTCTTGTCTAAAGCCACAAAATTGACCAGGCATGAGTTGGCGTGGCGGCGTTCGCCGGTGTTCAAGTCTTCCGAGTAGACTTCGACGCCGACTTCCATCGAAGTGTGGCCAGCGTGATTGACTTGTGCCTCCAAGGTCACGAGTTCGCCGACACCCACAGGTACCTTGAAGTCAATCTTGTCCATAGAAACGGTGACGCAGTCGGCTGTACCCGCGTGACGGCATGCGCAGACGAAGGCGGCTTTGTCGATGAGTTTAAGTATGCTTCCGCCAAAGGCGCTGCCTCTGGGATTGGCGTCTTCCGGGAGTATCAGGTCGGCTAAAACCGACTTAGAGAAGCGTACAGGCCGTTGTTTCTGCGATGGACGCACGTCCTAAGATACCAAATCAATCCCATGCAGAGGCGACTTGCCTTATCGCTTGTCGCCAGCGTTGCAGGGTGCGATCCCTCTGCGTCGGGGTCATTCCAGGTGTGAAATCCCTGTCTTTTTTCCAGGTTTTGACCAAGGTCTGGGTATCCGGCCATATCCCGACTCCTAATCCCGCTACAAAGATCGTGCCCAAACTTGTCGTCTCAAGATTGCGGGGCCGCTGCAGCCGGATGCCTAGGATATCGGCCTGGAATTGCATCAACAGGTCGTTAGCCGCGGCGCCACCGTCGACATTGAGGTTTTTCAGCCGTAACCCGGTATCTTTATGCATCGCCGCGAGTAGGTCGCTTACTTGGAAAGCGATGCCTTCAAGTACGGCACGCGCGATATGCGCCTTGGTAGTCCCGCGCGTGATGCCGGTCAAAAGTGCTGTGGCTTTGGGCTGCCAATAGGGCGCGCCCAGACCGGTCATGGCAGGGACGAAGACCACCCCGTTGCTCGAGGGGACCCGGGTCGCCAAGGTCTCGATCTCTTCAGCGGAGGAGATGATGCCCAAACCGTCGCGCAGCCATTGCACGGCGGCTCCAGCGACGAAAGCGCTACCTTCAAGCATGTAGGTGTAGCCGCTGCTTTTGAGTTGCCAGGCGATGCTGCTAAGCAGGCGATGGTGGCTTATTATCGGTTTAGCACCCGTGTTGAACACGATGAAAGCGCCCGTGCCATAAGTGCATTTCGCCTGACCCGGTTTAAGGCAGGCTTGACCGAAAAGCGCCGCTTGCTGATCGCCTAAAATGCCGTTGATGGGGATACCGTCGGGCAGGCCCGGGACGCCTTTGCTGCGTGCGAAGACGGAATCGGATGCTTGTACTTGCGGCCAGATATCGACAGGTAGACCGAGCAGTTTGCAGAGGTCAGCATCCCAGCGGTGCTTGTGGATGTCATAAACCAAGGTGCGGCAGGCGTTGCTCGGGTCGGTCACATGGGCGCGCGCGCCAGAGAGTCGGGCGACGAGGTAGCTGTCGATCGTCCCGGCGGCCAGGCGCCCTTGTCGGTGTGCGCTACGCAACACGCCCCAGTTTTTGAAAGCCCAAGAGGCCTTGGTCGCGCTGAAATAAGGGTCGAGGAGCAGCCCTGTACGTTTACGGAACAACGTTTCAAGGCCCTTGGCTTTTAGCCCCGCGCACATCGCGGCGGTCCGTCTGTCTTGCCAGACCAAAGCGCGCGTCAGGGGTCTACCTGTCAGCTTATCCCAGAAGCAGAGGGTCTCGCGTTGGTTGGTGATGCCGATGGCGGCGAGTTTCTTTAAGTCAGTGCGTGCGGCAAGGCTTTTGATAGTGCGCTGTACGCAGTCCCAGATATCACTTAAGTCGTGCTCGACCCAGCCGGGCTTGGGGAAATGTTGCGGGAAATCGATGCTGCTACTGGCGATGATGCGTAGTTTTGAGTCCGCTATAGAGGAGGTGACCCCAGTGGTGCCTTCGTCGATGGCAAGTATGCGGCTCATCCTTGCATCCCTGGGTCGAAGTCCCATAGCAGGTGCCAAAGTCCGTAGCGGTCCCGCTCGAAAGCCATGATCATGCCCGTCGCGAAAGAGGAAGGCGCCTGCGGGAATTTTGTTAGTGAGCGGGGTAGAGCGCCCAATAACGGCATGTGGCTGACGATGAGCAAGTCCCTGTCATAGGCCGCGATCTTTTTGCAGGCTTCCTGCGCGGAACCTTCGGGCGCCAGATAATCCCGGCACTGCAACGCGCCGCGCTCGAGGCTTAAGTCTTGCGCGATGATGTCGGCAGTCCTGACTGCGCGCTCAAGCTTGCTGTGCCAGATGGCGCAGAGTCCGGGGCACGCTGTCTTGAGCTTGAGCG
>JBBTGF010000122.1:0-2956 GCA_038041525.1 Elusimicrobiota bacterium
CGGCAAGATCAAACCATCCCTGTTTAAACGCAGTAACCCTAAAGGCGCGGAATCCCTGCTTGCCGCCTTGGAGCGTGGCGGCCGCATCGCCGGTCAAGCCGTGGCCCTGGCCGGTGCGGGAGCCCTGGCGTTGGGTTCCGTGGGAGCTATCAATCTTCCAATCGTCCTGTCTCCGGCGTTAGGCTTAGGCGTTGCTGGCCTAGCTGTCGCCTCTTCGGCTTACCGGCTGGGGGACTGGTATTTTGGGGAGAAGAAGCCGCAGCAAGAGATCAATGCTTTACGCCAGGAACACCTTGCTCTTACCAAAGAGGAAGGTCACTTACGTGAACAGGCGCAGAAGCGCCAGGATGCCTTGCTTGAACTGCAAAAGAAATTGGTAGCCAAGCTGATGCCGACAAAGGTTCCTCAAGATGACGGCATCGACGAAGAAGTCATGCGCGAGAACGAAGAGTCCTCTGCCATGTACGGCTGGCCCGCTCCTCCTAAGACCAAAGAAGAGGTCATCGCGGAGCAACACCGTAAAGAACAAGCCAAACTCATTGCTGACAAACCTTCCGCTTCTCGCGCGGGCAAGCGAGACCTTGTTAAACAGCTCAAGGAGAAGAATAGCCGCAGCAAGGAAATGATAGAGAGCTTGATTTTACAGGAAGAGCACGCTGTCAGAATGAAGGCTTTCTATGCCAAGATGCTCAAAGGCGATTACCTGGCAGTCGGTATCAAACATGAGCATAAGAGTCTGGCGCCGTTGACGGGTCAGGATTGCCCTAAAGTGGGCTGTCCCGAGGTCACAGACGCTGACAGCGTTCATATCAAGCAAGAATATCCGGATGACCCAAGGGCTTTACAGGTTTTACGCTCTCAAGGCAAGCTTAAAGAAAAGTTGCCATTCGCTATCTATGTTTCCCGGGATTCATTCAAAGCCGCGCAACAGACGACGGCGGGATTCCTGGAGCCGCGCGCTTCCCATGAGCATATGGGCAGTGACAACGCGGAGCCTAGGGGCAGCGCCCTGGTGATCCAGGAGAAAGCCGCAGTCATCTTCGCGAGCTATTATCTTTCCGGAGAGGATAAGAATAAGTCGTTATCTGACTTGCGCCACGAGCCCCAGAATCCTATGGGTGATTCCATTACCAAGGGTCTAGGCAACGCCGTGGTTTTGCAGCCGGAGGGCACGCTTACTCGTCTGTATTTGAACCAACATCTAGGCGACAAAGAGATAAACTTAAAAGATGCTCAAGAGCTTATCGATAAGGCCAGGGCTGCGGCCAAGCGTGATAAGAAATCTGTCCAGGCCCCGGTCATTCCCGGCAAGGATTGCCGCTATATGATCGATAAAGGCTGCAACCCAGGTATCTTCGTCAAGGCAGGCGACACTGTCGAACCGGGTACTCCGATTGGAACTATTGGTAACACTGGCCGGATGCAAAGCTCAAGGGACCCCGCGCAGGATATGGGTACGCATCAGCATATCGGCGTCATCGAAGTAGACGCGGAAAAGAACCCCAGGATGAAGGCGCTGCGGGATGGCGTGGCGGATGCCGGACTATGCGGGCCAAAAAATGTAAAAAATCCCTGCTTAACCGCAGATAGACAGAAAGAACATTATCATAAGATTCGAAAGGCTTATTTTACAGCACTAGGATACAGCTATGACTACGATAAGAATACAGAGCAAGAAACCGTTGCTGTTAACCCCGACTTCGATTTAGCCAGTCGCCCCGATAGCGTCATGCAATTCATCGTCACTGCGACTAAAAATAGAGAGCAAAATAATCTGAGCGCCGCTTTCATGAATCCCTGGGAAGCCAGGATCGAGCAGCCTAAGAGCAAAGCTTTTAAGGCGGAGCAGCCATGAGAAGGTTATTATTGGCAGCGCTAGCTGCAGCAGCTTTGCTTCAGGTGGTCGCATGTTCTCGGCGACAAGAACCGGTAGCAGAAACAAGTGAGGAGCAGAATCCGACATTCTGGGAGAGTTCAAAACACCCTCTTCGCATCAACTTTCTCTTGCCTAAAGAATTGCCAATGCGAGTCACGGATTATCCTAGAAATAGCCCTTATAGCGTAGATATTGGAGTTGACCTGACAGTTAATAAGATGAAAGAAGATCCTGATACTGAGCCGGGATTTTATACAGATGTGGTTGGTTTTGAATTTACTTTGTATCAAGAATATTTCGTGAGAAGTTTTAGCGATTACGACGCTAGCTTGGTGAAGAAAACCATGGTGGGCAATATTCCGGCGATTCGATATTCTCACACTGATTATGTATTGCTTATTCCCGGTCTTTACGTGAGAGTCAGCAGTCATTGGGGTGGGTATGAGTGTAATACTGAATTGACGGAAGCCAAGAAATTATCGTGTTATGAGGATATGGACCATCTTCGCCAGACTTTGCGCGGCATCCGTTGGACTAAGCCTATCGACACGTCTTCCAAAGAATTCCTCGACTGGAAAGCCCACATCCTCGCCCTGATCGAAGAAGCCCGCCACCCCGCCACGACGAAAAGTAGCCTGTCCCCATAATCCCTTTGAGATTGCTTTGTCCCTGCTTCGCAGGTCCTCGCAATGACAGATCTAGGACTTTAGTCCTATGCCAAACATAGGACTTTCGGACGTAAATAATGCCCTAAAGTCTCATTCAAAAACATCATCCTGACCTTAAAATCTTTGTGTATGGGTAAGAGCCGTGGTTTAGCGATCCGTACCATTTGTCTAGCCTTGATTACCGCTTTGCTGGTCACCCTCCCCGGCGGCCAAGCCTATCAGGTCTTTGGCGAGGTCTTATTAAGCTCCCCTAAAGCCCGCCCCCTGGTCCTCGACCCCAATAGCCAGGAATTAGGCGACAAGTACGTCGTCGAGCCTGATGATGCCACGGTGGTCAAGGCTTTAGAGAAGACCCCGGATAAAGTCAAAGTCCTCGAACGCTTCCAGTATGAGCTCTCCCAAGGCGGCGTCA
>JBBTGF010000123.1:0-12916 GCA_038041525.1 Elusimicrobiota bacterium
GCCGGCGTAGACCACGGATTCGATGATCGAGCGGGCTTTGCCCTGGCTATTCTTCGGCATCACCGCTTCGTGGGAGATCATGGTTGGTACTAGGGTTCTGTGGATACCGAACTCGGGAATATAAACCGCGATAAGGAACAACGCGATCGCCGCCGCCATCAGGATCGCCGGTAGACTGGCGCCAGCCAGCAATACGAATGCCAATAACGGTCCGATAGCCGTCAGATATATGAAGCGGTCGATCTTGGCAGGTGACGCATCCTTGATCTTTTTGGGCAAAACCTTTTCAACGGCCAGTCCGCCGAGGCGCGAGCCGACTCCCCAAGCGAACGAGAGAGAAAGCAGCAGCGCCGTGACGTTCGGGGTGGTTCCTCGCAAAGAGAGTATGCCGGCGACCGCCGATACATAACCCACGATCTTGAGTATTTTGGCGCTGATTTGTTTCGCTGTCGGTTTGGCGTCTTCAGTGGTCGCTGCTGACGTGTTTTTACCCAGATATCTCGCCGCCAGTAAGCTGCCGAGGGTCAGCCCCGCCGCAGCTAAGCTAAATGGCATGCCTAAGACGCTGGCCGGTATGGTGACCAGCGGCTGGATGATAGCGGGCAGGATGATGAATTCCAGGATATCGCTAATGTTAAAGGAGATCAGGAATCCCAGTATCGCCATAGCGCCTACCAAAGAATGCTGGAACGGCAGCTTGACGGTCTTCCAGAGTTCTTGAAGCATGGATTTGGGTAGACCTTTCAAGGATGCGACCCGCGTTTTGAGCGGTTGCTTGACCGTTGCGGTGTTTTCGCCCGGGATATTGACGACCCTGCTGTAGACATAGATCGAGATGAACGACGAGATGATGCGTAGGGCGAATATGGAGCCGAAGAGGACGCCGATGGCGACTTTAGAGAACGCGGAGGGATTACCTAAAAGCGCTGCGCCTGCGGCGAGTCCGATGAAAGTGCCGTAACTTCCCCATTGCGTGCTTTGCGTGGAATACTGGCGTAGTGCATCAGGTTTGTCGCCGGCGATCGCGTTAGCCAGGCGGCTGTTGATCGCGGCCGCGACCAATCCGATGAGGCTCGAGATGAAGACCGGCACATATAACCACAACGCCAGAGCGGCGGGCGTGCCGCCTGCGATGAAAAGGATCGGTACCATCAAGGTGAACATCTTAGCCGATGCCGAGATCACGGAGAGGATGATGTAGGGTTTTTTGATCGTAGGGATCTTATCGACGTAGGCCGCGGTCAGCGGCCTGTTGACCACGGTCGCCCACCAGATGAGGTTGCGCAGAGTGCCGACAGATTTTTCTCCCAAGCCCAGTCGCCCCAGCATGAATCTTGAGATCATGTCATCGATACCCAGGATGATGCTCTGCACGAAAGTGACGATGACCAGAGCGGAGAAGGTCTTGTTGACCGAAGTCGAAAAGTCGAAGCCGGCTTTCACCAGTCTGGGTTCCAGGGCGCTCCATATCCGCTTCCAGAGTCCGCTCATCCAGACTTTAGGTTTTGCGATCAGGTTTTTCATGCCAGAGAGCATACGCGTCGTCCAGAATTTATCCAAAGTCCCGTTCTCTTTCATCCCATAGATCTGTGGGACAAAGAGTTCGGCCAAAGCCAGTAATCCCCAGATGGAAGCGATAGTGGTGACCGTGGCTACCGGGCTTAAACCGATGAGCCATTTCAGCGGCAACGCGAAGAGGAACGTCATGCCGTTGATGAGGACGTATCTGGCCGCGTGCGTGGTGGCAAATTTTTCTTTAGGGATCTGACTGCGCACCACGCCGTTTAAGATGTGATGGTGGAATGAGGTGAAGAATCCGGTGACTAGTACGCTCATCGCCAGCGCCGCCAATAAGGGCGCCGAGGCGGCTCCGGCGGCTATAGCGGCGAAGCAGCCAGCTACGATGAATCTGGGTATCGCCAAAGCTACCGTCATCCAGAGCTTCGCGTTCGGATGCTTTTCAAAGTAGAGCGTTCGCGAGAGTTTGTCGAAGGCGTAACTGCCCATGGTTTCCCCTGCCATCCATGACGCCATGAAGACAGGCAGGAAGCTGGCCCCTAGGCCGAGGAATAGCAGGATCGCCGGCATCACCGCGTCGAAGAATATCCGGTAATTGGCCATGGACTCGAAACCGGAGAGGATGGTGTCCCATTTGACCGCGCGTTTGGCCCAGACGACATGCTTGCCCGCATCGTAGGTCTTCTTTAGCGAGTCGATCCCGATGAGTTTGATGAACGTTCTCAGGCGCGCCGTTAGTGGGCGATGTTCGATCTGCGCATTCTCGACGCCATCTTTGGCGATGTAGTGTAACGCTACAGTCGAGAACGCCAGCGATAGTCCCAGAGACCCTGTCATCGCGCCTAAGGCGATGGTGATGGCCGTCATCATGGCGCCTGGGTATGCGATGGTGATGGCTAACGCCGCCCCTACGCCCATTAGCCGCGCCGCTTTGACCACGAAGCTGTAGCGTGAATCCATATGCGCCAAAGTCCCCTCGTCGCTGGCGCCGCGGGCTTTTTGTGTGATGTGCTCCGAAAAGCGCTGGATCTTGGCGAATGCCCGGTAGTTGATGCTGTAGGCTATGGTGTTGACGCCTACTGCGGCTAGCATGATACCCCAGATGACGGATGTGCTTAGTATGCCTGCCAGGACCGTGACTAGCCCCAGCAGCGCTAAGGTCGTGACGAATTGGATAGCCAGCGTATATCTGTAAGTGCGTGAGAGACTGTAGGTGTCCGAAATCGCTCCGCTTGCCGGCGTCGCCACCGCGTCGGTGCCCTCTTTGACGATCGAAGCGTCGACAGCCGCGGTCTTAGAACCCGTGAACCAAGATGCGAACATTGGGAATACCGCGCTGTAGATGACGGTGCCGAAGGCGTTTAAGGCGTCGGCCGCGTAGAACATGGTGTAGTACCAGGGGAGGCCGCGCTGCAAGGTGTTTTCAAGTTCTTCTAGATCGCCGATCATAGCACCCATCCATTGGTTGCTTTTGGAATCGGCCATTTTGGGTCCGATATTGCGCGCCAGGGCGCCGCGCTCTTGCGCGGTCAGGGAGAGGGCTTTGACGATAGCGTCTTTGGTTTCCA
Source organism: Elusimicrobiota bacterium (assembly GCA_038041525.1). Lineage (GTDB taxonomy): Bacteria > Elusimicrobiota > Elusimicrobia > JACQPE01 > JACQPE01 > JBBTGF01. Next base: position 3,087 of record JBBTGF010000123.1, read on the forward strand.
CAGGGTCGGAGGGGTCGTCGATGCCAATGACGCCGTCTTTGAGTTCGGCATAAGAACCCATCTTTTTTGACGCGACGACGACGCCGGGTTTGAGTCCAAGCTCCGGCCTTCTGGCGTTGAGGCGTTCGAGGGATGCGGGATTGTTGACTAAAGCCATCTCTTTGGCGACGAGGTTCATGCCATCGGAGACCGGGTTGACGATGCCGACGTCCATTAGCGCCATCGCCGCCAAGACTTCATGTCTGCGTGACCCGGCCATCTGCACTAGGATGACGGGAGGAGACCGCTGCCCGTTGAAGTTTAGGAACCGGTCGTAGGAAGCGGCGTCTTCGATGACGCCGTCAAAGCCCTGTGCGAGCGCTTCCGGGGTATATTTAGCGTTGATGATCCGCGCCTGTTGTTTGATCTTCTCATTGAGGATGACTGCGGCCGGAGAAGCTTTACCTTTGGGTTGCAAGAGGTTCAAGAAAACGACGTTGTCTTTGAACGCCGGGTCTTGCTCCAATAGCGCTTCCATCGCCCGCAAGCCTTCAAGTATCCCTTTGCTCGGATCGATACGGTCGACGCGTAGTATGACGCGTCGACCGGCGACGATGTCTTTGAGTCGGGCGATGAAATCGAGCGTATCTTTGGATTGCATGGCCAGTTCGATCTGTTTAGCGTCCACGGACACGGGATAATCGCGCACTAAGACGGTCCTGTCAGCGTAAGTGACCGTGTGCGCGCGCATGTCGACCTGCGCTTCGGGTAGGAGTTCGCTGACGAGTCTGATGAAATTCTCCGAATGTTCTTGCGTCTGGAAACCGAGGATGTCGGTGTCGAGCATCTTGGTGAGCATGTCTTTTGCTATCTCGCGCTCCAGTGTCCCGGCGAAGATCTTCGGGTCGGGCCAAGGCATGGCCGTGTGTTGCTGGCTCAAGACGTTCGGGTTGAGCGTCTTAAGATGGCTCGAGACGAGATTGAGCGAATAATCGAGGATCAGCACCTTGGTGCGCCGATTCTTCGGTAAAAGATCCGCCGTCGCTTGCGCGAAGCGCCGGTTGGCATCCTGGAAAGCCGTGTATGCCCGTTTGACGAGATCTTCCGGTTGTTTCTTACCTTGCGCGTCTAATCCTAGCAACAGCGTCCAAAGCGTTTGTTCCGCGAAGACGTCTGCAAAGAGGAATTGCTCTTCCTGTGGGATGTCGACATAGACGACCCAGATATCCTTGCCGAAACGCAGCGCCTTGCCGTCACGCGCCAAAGAACGCTCGAAATCGTTGCTCGGAGCCGTGATGACGAGGCCTTTATTTCTGAAGGCGATCTTTTCGCTGATGGCGGCTTGCGTCCCGCTGGGCGTCTTGCCTGTCTGGATCTGTCCGTCTTTGAAATCGATCGCCGCGAAGGGTTTTGACACCATGAACACTTCCGGTGAATCGCCAAGGGAGCGCCCCAGTGCCTTGAGGTTCCTTTTAAGGTCGATGATGCGTGGGCTTGAGAACGTTGCGTTGGCTATCGAATCCCGCCGCGCGTCGTCGTGCTTACGGCGCGCATTAAAAAAAAAGGCACCAAGACTCGCGATAGCCGCGCCGCCGATGATGAATCTTAGCGGAAAAGTGATGAGTCCGACGGATACAGCTATCGCGGCGACCGTGAACATCGGCAGAGTCAGGGAGAACCCACGTTGCGCTGTCCTGCTTTTTCCGCTCATCACCGGAACTTCGTCGGTGATATTTATCTTGATACGTGTGCCTTCCAGGGTCGGTCTTTCGGGTGATTTGTTCTCTATGGCTTTTTCAACGGCCTCTTGCAGAGCCGGTATCGCGCGTTTGGCTTCTTCAAGCGCTTTGCTGTCGACAAAGGAGATATCGATCACTGCTTCGCGGTTTTTAAAGAAGCGCAGGTAGGGTGTCGCTTCGATCTCAACTGTGGCGTGGTGCACCCCTGGCATTGCGCTCAAGGCTGCTTGGTATTTCTCTAAAGTCTCACGAGCCATCGATTCGGATTGCTTGAAGACCTTCGTGGAGAGCCAAAATTGCGCCCCGGCTATCGCCGCCAATGCCACGCCCTGCAGAGTGAGCGCGGTTTGGGGGTCACCTTTGTAGCCGAGGCCTAAAAGGAAAGCTGAAGCTGCTAATCCCAGCGAGATGACGCTGCCCTTGAAACCTACGACGCTCCCTTTCGCTTCTTTGGGAGCGCGCGCCGCAAAAAGCTGGTTGATGACGGTTTCGGCCGGGATGGTCAAGGCGCCAAATATGAAAGCGGCAAGCAACGCGTAAGGGAGGTTGAATACGAATCCAAGCGAGGCTAGGGCTAGCGTCCCTACGAGCCCCCATCGCATCAGGCTCGCGGGGGTCAGGTGCTTGAATGGGCTTAAGCGCTCTGCAACGAGCGCTCCTATACCGCTTCCGGCGCTGTAGGCTGCGACTAGCCAGGAGAACTTGTTCTTGGCGTTGATGCCGAATTGCGCGTACATGGGAGCGATCATTTCGTAAAGCAATCCGTGTAATAAAACGAAGGTTGCCGCTACCGCGAACGGCAGTCGCAGTTTCGGGTCTTTGAGCGTGAGCTTGAGTCCGGTGAGCAGGTTGTTCTTTTGTCCCTTACTTTTTATCTCAGCCGGTAATTTGAGTCCGGTGACGATCATGATCGCGGCAAGCAACGTGAATCCTGTGTGCAGGAAGAGGGTCGGCGCCGCGCCCATGAAAGGAGCGATCAGATCGGTGACCAATAGCGGCATGGCGATACCGATGATCTCGAGGATAGGATATATCCGTAGCATCAGTGACGAGGCTTTTTTAGGGTCGTTGCCCATGATAGCCGTTGGCAGGATATCGTCGGAGATCGTGCCTTGCAATGCCCGACCCGCCCCGGATAATATGAAGGAAATTACAAGTATAGGCAGGGGGACGATGGCGCCCATCGTCAAATAAGCTATCGGTATCATGGCGATGGAGGAGATGTTCAAGATCGCGCTTAAAAGATAAGCCTTTTTAGTCCCTAGCGCGCCGATCAATCTGCCGCCGAAGAAGTTCCCTGCCGTGCGTGAAACGATGTTGATGGCGATGAGTGTTCCCCACTGCGCCGGGTCGGCTACCAGTAGCCGCATGGTCGTGCCCATGACTTCCAGGCCCGCTTGCATGCTCAAACGCGCGATGGAATAGATCAGGGGTGCATTGGTTTTCGGCGCTGGTTGTTGAGCTTCATCGGCTAGCAGTGATTTGGTGTGTATGGGTCCACGCGGAGGCTTCGGAGCGATAGGGCCATCACCGACGGGCGGTGGCGGCCGCGGCAGGCTTTGCGTACGCGCGCGCTGTGCTTCATTTTTCTTCTCGATCTTCTCTAATAACGCCGCAGCTTTCTTAAGATGTTCAAGCACGCCTGCATCGGGCTCTATGCCCAGGCGCGCTATGATAATCGGTTTTAAGTCTTTCAGCAGCGTTTCCGAGGAATCCCTGGCGCTTGAGAGTATGGCGCGCAGCGCGCTTAAGCGCACGGTCACGCTTTCGGAGTTGATGCCTGAAGCGATGACGTATAAGGGCGAGATGATCGCCCCCTTGCTCATCGGCCGGTCGTGCAAAAGGAATGGCAATGTCAGCGTCAGGGCGGTTACCACCAGGAAGAACGCAGGTGCGATCCAATAGAAGATGGGAGGCATGCCGAAGAACCAACTAGTTCCTGCGAAGACTCCCGAGCCCAGCACGAGCCGTAAGCCCCAGATGAGCAGAGTGCGCGGCAGGCCAAGCTCCGTCGGCTGACGCAGCCGCATGGCGGTCTGTATTTCGACGCCGATGGCCTGTAGGGCGCCTAGCGCTCTGCCGATTACCGGTATCTTGAGGGCCTGGTCTCTGGTGTCTAAGTGTTTTTCAGTGAGAAGGAATTGTTGCACCCAAGCGAAAGCCTGTGGTCTTATCCAATGCGCTGTCTTATCTGTCGCGCCCCACGCTAGGCTCCAGAATTGGTTGCGGTAGGCTATATAAGGCTTGTCGTTGGCCTTGGGCCTTGTATGATTGACTGTCTTGACGCTGTTATCGAATTCGTCTTGCGTCATCTTGGGTCCCCAGATCATCACGATGATCCAACTTAAGGCGTCCCATAGTGCCATATCGATGAATTTAGCGATGACACCGACTCCGGAAGTGACGACGAAGGCAGGCACTGTTATCGGTAGCAGCAGCACCAGTTTGAGGATGCCGAGCGATACGCCTGCCCCGACGATCTTGGCTGCCGGGGAGCGTTTCATCGCCAAGAGCGGCGGCTTGCGGTCTGCGTCTGTCGGTATCTCGATCGGTCGCGGGTCGACTTTGATCTCTTCTTGCAGGTGGCGGCGCATCTCGCTTGCAAAGGTATCGTCGACAAGCCACTTACTTAAGCGCGCCACGCGTGTCTTGATGGAAGGGTGGGTCGAGAAGATCTCGATGTCTTTGAAGTTCTCTACCGGCGCGATATCTAAAAAGCGCGCGGCGAACGTCGGTTGCATCTCGGAGGGCCGCATCTGTTTGCCGTAACGTAGGATGAGTAGAGCCTTGATCATGCCTTTGGGGTCGCCAGCTTGCCATGCCGCCCTGTGGTCGGCGTTCGATTCCCGGTCGCGGCCGACCGAGAGCATCGCGATGCGCGTCAGCAAGTTGCCGAACATGGTCAATGCCGTCGCCGGGAAGAAATAGAACCATTTGGATACCGTGCGTTGAGGGAACTGCTTGGAGCGGAAAGTGGCTGACATGCGGTCAAGTACGCCGCCTAAACCGCCGCCTAAGGTGTTGACCATGATGTCGTAGTTGATGATGTGGCTTAACTCGTGTCCCAGGACGTTCTCCAAGGCGTCATAACCTTCCGGCGTCTTGGGGTTCATCACATCGAGGATGCCCGCAGTCAACGTGATGCAGCCAAAGCGGTGCAGTAGTCCCGTGGCGAACGCGTTGACCACGTTAGGCGGCATCATGAAATTGGCTTGGTCTACGATGAAAAGCTTAGGGAATGGTATGACCGATCCCGTGAGCGCTTCTTCCGCTTTGATGCGCTTAGCGATCATCTCATAGACTTCGGGAGCTTCTTCTTTGGGTAGCGGTCTGCGCTTGGTCAGATAAGTGATGATCTTGTTGGAGAATATCGACATGGCTAGCGCCATCGCCGCCGAGATCAGTGTCCCATAGACCAGGCCCGAGGTGCCGGCCCAGGTGAAGCCCACTGTCAAGCCGATGAGTGCGAACCCGAACGTGTTTACCGTGGCGAAGATGATGCCAGCCTTGATATTCTTAAGCCAGATCTTCGGCCGGGGTATCTTGGCCGCTTTTTCAAGTTCGGTGAGTCTGTCTGTCTGCTTCTGTGATGCACTTGCTTGCAGATCGAGCAGACTGCCCATGTTCGAGTCACCGAGCGTACTGTCAAGATGCAATAGCGTGATGAAATCTTCAGGGGCCTTGGTGCGCTCTTGCAACAGCGGTTCGATACCGGCAGCGAACAATTTCATCCATTTGCCCAGATAGCGCGAGCGTTTGTATTCGACGCTCTTGAGCCCGAGCCTGGCCCAGCGTGCGCCATCGGTGATGTAGAGTTCGCCTTGAGGGACGATGAGCGTCTTTCGCGCCAGCGCGCTCTTGCGTCCGGAGGTCATGGCGTCGAATTCGAGCGCTTCGACCGCGATCGCACCTTTGTCTTCGATGATGGTGACCGGCAGGTCGTGGCCTTTTTTGATATGTTCCGGGATCTCTTTGGCTAGGACCAGCATCGCCTCTTTCGTCAGACCGCCGACGCCTTGTTCGTGTTTATGGAAATTCAAGTTACCTTTTTCCGCTACCACAGCCATGGCGTAATGTTTGATCTTGTCGGCGAAAGCCGTGGGTAGACTGGCGCCGATCTCATGGAGTGCATCAAGCGCGGCTTGATAGAGGAGAGCGAATTTCCCCAAGAGGTCCGGTGTCGCCATCGAGGTTCCGCTCATTTTGGTGTATTCGACGGTTTCCCCTTTGGGACCCTTGTAGATCTTATCGACAGGCCTGTTTGAAGCGGGGTCTCTTAGGGAGTAGATGTTGACGCCGTAGCCTGTCATGTCTGGCTTATCGATCTTCGCCCCCGTCTTATCTAGCGCCGGGCCTCTGCTTGAGAAACTGGCGATCGAATTGCGCTTATCCATCGCCGCGACCGTCAGGGCTTTGCGCGATGATCCAGGTTGCCCGATCGTGCCGCGCCCGGGTGAGCCGCCTGAATTGCCCGCCGCGATGGCGATGAAGATGTTGTTGTCCATGATCTTATCGGCGAGTAGCGCTGTGTCTGAATCAGCATTGCCGGGTCCGCCTAAGCTCATGTTGACCAGCATCGCTTCCGTACCGACCGGCAGGAATTTTTCTTTCTTGTTCCAGATCTCGATGGCGCGGTTCATACCCATCATGACCTGCGCATAGGTCCCCGAACCCGAATCGGGATCAAGGACCTGTAAAGCGATGAATTTGACGCCCGGCGCTACGCCTTCAGGCGCGCCATAGAGGGATTGAGCGCCAATCATGCCGGCGACATGCGTCGAATGCGCGCCGCGCGTGACTTCCCCGCCGTTCCTTGACAGGAAGCTTTCTGCCATGATGACCCGGTCGGCTAAAGCCGGGTGCTTCGTCGCCATACCGTCGTCGATGATCACAGCCACGACGCCCTTGCCGGTCAATCCCATTTGTCTAAGTTCAGGGATGCCATTTAGTTCGCCGATGTCCATCAATAGCGGTTCCAGGGTCGGCTGGTTAGGCGGCAATGTAGCGATCCCAGAGATCTTCGATCTATAGCCCATGTCAGCGAGCAGTTTCCTGACGGCTTGGACATTGCCAGGTTTGTCGATTTCGATGATGATGTTGCCTTTTGCATTGGCCGTGTAAGGCAAGAAAGCGATGACGTAGGCTTGTAGCGTTTCTAAGAGTTTCAAGTCGAAACCGAAGTCGCCGGTCGCATATTGCTCGATGGCTGGTCCGTCTTTGAGGAATAGCAGCCTGTCGATCTTTTGCTCTAGTTTTGGCGAGACGATAAGATGAACCTTGCCGGTGGCCGTAGTCGGGATATCAGCCATGGCGCTTGGTTTAAACTCATTCTGCGTTTTCTCAAATTTGAACGTCATTTCCGCCAAGTTGATGAAGAAATCGGTGAATGCCGGGTCATTGAATGGATCGACATGTTCTTCCCAGCGCTTCAAGTAGGTCTTGATGCGCTCTTTGAACGCATCATCACCGAAATAGCTGTCGACCAAAGTATTCTCGCCTTTGCGCGCAAAAAGGCCTTCAAGCACGCGCCCGATACCGCTGACGAAGTTGGATAGTTTTGGTTGCGCGAGATTCTCGATCAAGTCCGCTAGCAGGTCCGGGGGTAGCGCGGTGCGCGCGTCTTCATTGCTGGTTTGCGCGCTGATCTTGCCCAGCGCCTCTATAGAGACGGTCCTGATTTCTTTATATTCGCCGCGGTCCTTGGCGATGGCGGTTAGTTTGCGCGTGAACCGGTCGTCATTCTGGCGTGTGTCGCCTAAGAGGTCGATAGCGATGAATTTGCTGATCCTGTCGCCGCTCTGCAAAGTCCGGGCGAACAGATCGTTGTCGGCGTCCGTTCTGTCGCTCCATAACGATCTTAGATAAGCTTGGTAGATGTTCTTCTCGTCAGGATGCATCGCTGCCGCGTGTGTCAATGTGGGTAGGGCTTTTAAGATCTCGGCTTGCACGATCGGGTCTTTCTGGCTTGCCAAGGCGTCCGTGTAGAGGGTGCGTACGGTCATGGGGTTGGTTTCGGCTGCCAGGACTTTAAGGATCTCTTCGACCTGGGGACCCGCCCGGATGGGGTGATTGACGAAGCCGAAGGCGCCATAGACGCGCGTTACTATGTCGGCCGAGGCTAGCGCGTCAAAAAGGACTTTGTTGTCGCCCATCTCGTCGTTGCTAGTGACGATCGAGTAAAGGCTCTTGAATTTCGCCGCGTCAGACGCCAGTGTAGTCCCCGCCTTTTTGCTTTCCAGGTAGTCGCCGGTCAGCTTGAGCGCGCCTGGCTTCCAGGCGTTGCCCATGCCGGCGTGACGGCGCAGGTAGCCTAAGTCTTCGGCGCTGGCAAGAATAAGATAAAGCATTTCCCATGGTTTAAGCAGGGCGCCGGTTTGCTCCCAGAGTTTCAAGAGGTCGTCTGCTTGACGGTGCAGTTTTTTACCGATTTGCGCGGCGCCTTCGTCGGTTTTGGAGCGCGCGAAGTCTTGTGCTAATTTGTCGTAAGCGTCAAGGGCGATTGCGAACTTTGGACTCTGCGCCTCCGCCCAGTCGAGTGTGGCGCGGTGCATAGCGGCCGCGATCCCGGCTACTACGGGTCCGCTCATCGACGTTCCCGACATGCGTACATAGAGCGGTTTGCCGTCGATGATCTCCAAGTCCGGACGTTGGTTCGCATTGTCCGGGTCGATAAGCATATATTGACTTAAGATCGATGTCACCCCGCCCGGGAACGTGCCGATGCCGGGCACGCGGTCCAGGTTCGCGTCGCCGCCAAAAGCGGCCACGTCCGGCTTGGGCAGACGCAGTCCTGTGACTGGATCTTTGCCATCGCCGCGTGAAGAGAAGAAAGACATGAATAAGTCCGAGACTAGCGCCGCCACGGAGATGACGTAGCGGAACCCCGCGGGGTAACCGATGGTGTATCCTCTGCCGGAATTACCGGCGCTGGCGACCAAGGTCACGCCCGTGCCATCTATGATCGAACTGAAGTCGCTTTGCATCCTCTTGCTTGCGGGTCCGCCTAAGCTCATGTTGTGCGTGGTGATCCTGCGCTTGAGCAACTCGACTTTTCCCGCTTCCCGGTTGCCTCTCGCTAAGATGTCTTGATGAGGCACGCTCATGCCTTCTTTGGCCGCGGTGCGCATGGCGACGAGTAGATCTTCATGATAGGATTGCGCTATCGACGAGAGGATACCCTCACCGTCATTCTTTATCAGGGTGATGAGTTTTTCTAAACTTAGCTTTTTGACATGTTCGGCGTCAGGCGCTTTCCCATCTTTGATGCGCAGGATCCTTTCAAGTGAACCGTCATCGAGTTTGTTGCGGACCTTTTCAAGTAAAGTGACCTCATCGCTTGTCAATGTCAGCGCTAGCTTACGCTCGAATTGCGCTTTGCGCAGGTCCTCTGCCGGGATCGAATCGATACGCCGCTGCAGGATCGCTCTTTGGAATTCCGGCAGGATGGCGATCACGGCAGATGTGCGGATCTTCGCAAAGAGTTCTCTAACTTCGTCCATTGACGGGAAGACCTTGAACATCAGTGAGTATGATCCTGGGTTGACTCCGGCAAAGCGGCCTTTAGAGGCGAGTCCACTACCGACTTGGATACCGGTAACGTGGGTGCCGTGTCCAATGCCGTCATCAGTGCCGTCACCCTGCAGGTCGATGACCTGTCCGCGCCCGGCGCGGTCCGGGTGCGCGATGTCGTCGCCCGTATCGGCGGACGCCGCCGCAGTCGTTGGCATGGGTTCAGAAGCCCGGACCTCGACTAGTTCGTCGCGCTGGTTATCCGGGTCTAGCTCGAGAATATGCATCCTGTAGGCGCGCGAGGGTTCTATGTTGCCTAGCTCGGAGAGCTCGTTCTTGAAAACGGTTTTGACGTACCTGGCATATTCTGACGGCACGGCGAAGACGAGTTTGTTGCCATCGTCAGCGTATTCGCGGCCAAGGATATGCTTGACGACTCCGCGTACTTGTTTGAGTTTGTCTAAGTCAAAACCGCTGCCTTCGACATAACGGCGCATCCGCCAGCGCGCGTGCATCCCATTAAGGCCGGGTTCCTGGAACATCGCGTTGGAATTGATCAGCACATCGCTGCGTTTGAAATAGTTATTCTTCGGTGTGAAGGTG
>JBBTGF010000123.1:12926-13263 GCA_038041525.1 Elusimicrobiota bacterium
AATGTGTATAGGTGGTAGTCCCATTGGATGGGTCCGTGCAGGGGGCCGCCGTAGCCTTTCGCGTCTAATTCCGGCGGCGCGCGGCCTGCGTAATCCGCGATTAGGACCTTGAGGTAGCGGATAGCTTTTACCAGCAGCCATGCGCCAAGGCTTGCCGTTACCCCCCCGGCTACGACAGTCGCACCGATGGCTAAAGTCGTCGTCAGGCCGGCCTGTATCGCCGCAATCACGGAAATTGCGACGACGCCCGCGATGCCCGAGAGTATCAGGGCCTCCGTCCTACTGAATCCGCGTTGTTCGTTGCTATGTTTACGCCCGTTCTTGCGCTTGTGGTGTC
>JBBTGF010000124.1:0-4232 GCA_038041525.1 Elusimicrobiota bacterium
CCTTGGAACAAATCCGCTGTCGGCGCATAATCACCGCTGAACACTCCAGCGCTTAGGCCCGTGTCATTCAAAAACGGATAGGCGAGCACGACATCGGAAGCCACCTGCACCTGATACGCTAACGGGCCATCACCAAGTCCATCGGGATCGTTGACCCTGCCGAAGGTCAATACCGGGCGCAGGTCGTTGACGATAACGCCCTGCACAGGCGCGCTTAAGACCGGCTTTTCCGGAGCCCGGTCGTAATTCAACTGCCAACCGCCCAAAGCTGGCTGTTTGGGGTAGCTATAAGAATAAAGATACGTCTTGACCTTGAGATAATGCTCCCCGGCCGCCTGTGGCATAGAGGTCGACTCGGACGAATAGTAAGTCGATGTGGTCGCATCGGGGCCTCGAAAACCACCGAACGATGCCCCGTCGCTAGAGAACGCGACTTGATACTGCACGCTCGTGCCTGCGGGCAGATTGACGTCCGTGCCCAGTAAGGATGACCAACGCACCGCTGTCGCGCTTGACACCGACAGCGCCACGCTGGCGCATACCCCATACGTACTTAAATGATGGGTCCAGAAGGTATTGGCAGGTTGATTGTCCGACAACTTCCCCGCAAAAGCACGCAGATAACCGCTTGCGCTGTCATAGAACATCCCGTGCCCATAACGCGCTGTCGGTCGGTCGGAATTAGAAAAATCCGCAGCCTCAGTCCAACGCTGCAAAGCGGCATCGAAGAAATACACGTCATCAAAACTATTCGCGCCTGACTTGCCGCCAAAAAGCGCCAAACGGCGCCGATCATCATCGTACGCCATCGCCGCATGAGCACGCGCTGCTGGCGGCGACACTACCGACAACTGCGCCCATGTCAAAGAAGCCAAGGAAAACGCCCAAGTGTCGTTAAGATAAAGGCCGGATACGACTTCTTGGCCGCCGAAAAGGATCATCGAGCCCGTATCCTCATCATAGGCCATCGAGGCTCCATAACGGTCACTGGGCCCCGAAGCGAGCGCGGGCGAGAACCAACTCGAAGCGCCGACGTCGTAGACCCAAGTCGTATCTCCCTGACCACCACCAAAAAGTACGGCCCGGGCATGAGCGCTGGAGAACGCCATGGCGGGATAGATGATGCCGGCGGGTGGCGTCAGCGGCAACGCCAACAATGACCAAGAAACGGCATCGGGATTAAAGACCCAGGTCTGGCTCGTCGCATCTCCGGCAAACAACAGATAATCATCTCCCGTCCAGATGAAAGCGAAACCATAACGCGGCGAGGGAGAGACGTCCGGCGCCAACTGGCTCCAACCGACGCTCGCATCGAACTTCCAAGTATCCCCCAATGAAGAACCATCGGCATCGAGCCCGCCGAAGAGGATAGCCTTCTGACGCGTACGGTCATAAGCCATGCCACTATGATAGCGGCGTGTCACAGCGGAGATGGTCTCACTGTCCCACGTATGCGCCAAAGACAGGCGACCAGCATCATCGACCGCGGCATCCTGGCAAGTAGCCGGGTCGACAGCATCCTGGGTACTAGGGGCAAGCGACCCGCCTGCCGCTACGGGTAGCGCGTCTACTGCGATAGCAACGGCCAATAGGACCGTCGCTGTAACCCCCCTACCCATGACACCCACCTCATTTATTAAGTCAATATCTCCACAGTGAAACGAGCCTCTCGATGAGCACTGCGACCGCAAAAGGTTTCTCCAGATACGCGGCCACGGTCAAATCTTTACGCGCCTCGAAAAGTTCTTTCATATGCCCCTTACCTGTCATGATGATGACCGGCACGCCCGCCAGGCGCGGATCCGCCTTCAATCGTTGGTTCAAGGAGAAGCCGTCGAGTTTGGGCATCATCACATCGAGCAAGATGGCATCAGGGATACTGCCTTTGAGCGCCTCGAGCGCCTCGACTCCTGAAGCCGCTTCCTCGGTCGTATAACCATTGCGCTGCAATGCCGTCTTAAGGACGAACCTGACATCGGGTTCATCATCCACGATCAATATCCGTCGTGCTTTAGCATCTTGCATCTTACTCCCCCTTCTGTTGCGCTACCGGCAGCGAGATATGGAATTCACTGCCCTTGCCCATCTCGCTTTCCACCCAGATGCGGCCATTATGCAAGCCGACGATGGACTTACAGATCGCCAATCCTATACCCGCGCCACCGACTTCGCGCGTCATCGAACCATCGACCTGATAAAAACGGTCGAAGACCAGATTGAGATGTTTCTTATCGATACCCACGCCCTCGTCCTTGATGACGATATCGACAGCTCCGGCGCTGCCCGTGACACAGCCAATGATGTTTTTACCGGAAGGCGTGAATTTGATGGCATTGCCCACTAAATTGACTAAGACCTGATGCAGCAACTGCTCGTCAGCCTCGGCCATCAGTGACGCATCGATGCCATGACAAGCGCAGGCGATACCCTTCTTTTGGAACAGCGGATCGAGTTCGGCGAAAGTGGACTTCACCAGCTTGCAGATATCAACTTGGGCGAACTTGGGTATCATGGTCCCGTTCTCGATGCGCGAGAAATCAAGCAGATTGGTGATGATAGCCCCCAAGCGGTCCATGTTGCCTCGCAGCACGTCGAAGAGTTGCATCCCTTGCCCCCCAAGTGAGGCCTTCAGGTCATCACTCAACAGGTCTACGGCGCCCTGCATGGCAAACAGCGGCGTACGCAACTCATGGGAGACATTGGAGACGAAATCGGATTTCATACGGTCAAGGTCTTTGTAATGCGTGACGATCAGTTTGAGCTCGTTGATCTGCGCCCGCTGCTTATAATGACCGATACAGCGCTTCGCCTTGACGACGAGCTCATGCGCATCAAAGGGTTTCGCCAGATAATCGCAGGCGCCCAAACGCATACACCTGACCGCAGTCTCTACGGAAGCGTCGCCGGTGATGACATTGACGCAACAATCGTAGCCGCCCTTGGTGACGATCTCCAATATCTCACTGCCTTCGATACCGGGCATCTGCAAGTCGGTGAAAATGACACCGAAGCGCTTGTTGACGATCGCATCAAGCGCCCTCTGCGACTTCGAGATACCCGTAACCTTGAGGCCCTCGCGCTCCAAGATGCGGACCCAGATCCGCAACAACGCCTCATCGTCATCGATGACGAGTATGTCACTTGCAGGATTCTGTCCATCCGGCGCATCGTTACTCATCATGACCCCCCCTGACCGCCAAGCCCGCACCCCCCAGAAGCTCATGCAATTTAGCCCTGACCTCGACGACATCGAACGGCTTATTCAGGAAACCATCCGCTCCGGCGGCCAATGCACGCGCCGCGGCGCCTTCAGCGCCGAACCCGCTCATCATCAATATCTTGGTAGCACGCAGACGTCCACTGGCTTTGATCGACTTGCAGACTTGCATACCATCAAGTCCGGGCATGCGCCAGTCGAGCAGCACCAAAGTAGGCTCGATTTCAGCGACCTTTTGACCGGCCTCAAAGCCATCGGCAGCCTCACCGATATCGGCCGAAGGATAGTCTTTCAAGATGATGCGCTTGAGCGCTACGCGCACCTGTGGGTCGTCGTCAACGAGCAATATCCTTAAGTCGGCACGGGGCCGCAGCTCCTTGGGAGCCGGGATATTGTGACGCTGCAAAAACTTAAGCAGGTCCGCCACCCATACCCTCCCGTGACCACCCGCGGTGCTAAAACTAGGCAACAGGCCGGCTTTGATCCAACGCCCCACGGTCGGCGGCGTGACCTGGCAGATCTTGGCGATCTGATAAGTCCCCAAGGCGTTCTTTCTCATTGTAATGATTGTTCTGTATTTAATGTTTAGCGCGTTTAAGCCCCTGATGCCAGGATAGCGGCAGAGGGATTATGGTGGGTCGTCTACTCGGAAAAAGCGCTGAAATCGCCGGAAATCAGCACCGTGGCGTCTTTGCCTGATGGACACTGGGTATTAAAAAAGAGCTCTCGGCCAGAGGCGCTAAAAGCCGGACCGGTCGGCTCGCAACCCATACGCGCCATGCGCGCGAACAGGCATCTTTGCTTCTTAGCGCCCAATACCCAGATCTGATTGGCGCCATGATCTTTAAGGTTGACCTCGAACCTGTCTTCGAATATCCACAGGTTGCCAGCGCCATCTAACGCGAGATTGTCGGGATTGGCCAGCGCCCCCGCGCCCCCCTCCCTAACAGGCTCCAAGCGACAATTCGCCAGCGTCATACGATAGATACGGCCAAAAGGGTCCTGGCGGGACTCA